>CAIYVS010000617.1 GCA_903929655.1 uncultured Bacteroidota bacterium
CCGATTACGCCACCGACAATTGCGCAATTGTTAAACCCCTTTTTTAACCATAAAAATCAATCGCCCATGACAGTATATCCATATCCTGCTTAAACGATCTATGACATTTTTTTTGTGCCAGCGAATACAAGGCTGATGAATTCTAATTTTTAAAAACTAATTCTTTACAAAAAAACCAAACCAATGAAAAAATCAAAAAAACCCCAGGCAGGGCTATTATGCCTGTTATTAGTTCTTTGCACGTTTGCCACGAACAACGTGAATGCACAAACACTTATTAATGCAGTGCAGCCAGATTTTCCTTTGGCTCCTCCGGGTACTTCACATACTTATCTAAATTGCGCAATGATCGATTATAACGACAATTGCCCGCAGGGAGGACCGGGGAACTGCGGCGTTGCACAATTCCAGGCAATTGTAGAAAGTGATGACCCGACAGGATCACCTAACGGGAACCTGATCGTTAATGATGGCTACAATGTTACCTCTTACTCATTTTTAGGATATACGGCAGATGTAGTAGTATTGAATAGCAGGAATAATAACCAGGTTTATCTTGTTGCTGTAGTGAAGGCAGTACCCCCTTCTTACTGCAATTCAGGATATGAAATCCTGTTGGATGTTTATGCTTTTGGTAATGTAGGCTTACCAGGAGGTCTTTTCCTGATTGGCGGCTCCCCATATACGTACATATTGAGCAATGGCTATAGCACCGCTAATGCTTATCCGCATATAGATGCTATGCCGGAGTATAGTACTTCGTTCATGGGTGGTAGTTATCCTACTACAAATAACGTTGCAGTTTCGTTTGCAGATCCTAATTCTTTAATCTATTTTGGTGCCGGCTGTAGCCACCATGTAGCAAACTGGCAACAAGGAATCAATATTGTGCCTCTTAGCCTTGATATTCCTTACAACCCGGCAGTAAATAATAGTGGAACAAACCCTCCATGGCCATCATATACAGCACAATGGGGCTTCGGACCTATGAACGTATATAATTACCGTGATCATTCTGCTGCTACCTTAGCTAATTTATCTACCAGTTCTTATGTAGATGTATCTGTGGCAGAAGTCCGGCCATCAGGCAGCCCAATAGATTACTATGCTTATTATACATGGACAAACGGGGCAGGGTCTTTATTCAGCAACGGAGTTGATTTTAACACAGGTGCAGCTTTAGGACTTAATGTTGGTCAATTAGGATATAGTGTCGGTGTTCATAACGCAGACCTATACCCGCGTATTGAGGCGCTTAAAAACCTTGGTTATAATACCAATCCTACGGTAGCCAGGTATTGCGTTGTGGATGATGATCTTGTGCCACAAACTGTATCAGGTTATGACCATGTTGGCAATGCCACCTTATTTAGTGGCTGGAGTGGTACCCATGCTGATATTTACCCTGATGTAACAGGAGGTGCAGGGCCTGCGAATCCGGCAGGATATAATGTAGCTTATTACCATACCTTAGGGGATTGGTATTTGAGCCAGAATATTCAGTGGACAAGCCCTATGGCACTTTTTTCAAGTAATTATTTTGGCACCAACCAGGCTCCTATTGTATCGGGCAGCACGCAGTTTGACGCTATTGGCAGCACCTGCAATAATGATGGTACGGGTTCAATACAATCTTATCTTATGTCCTGCTGGAGCAATATTGGCCCTTTCTACCCGATGAATACAATTTTTAGCAAGGTGGCGAGTGATGTAGGAGGATGGAAGCATGGGCATAGCACAGGTGTGCAGGCTTTTAACACGGGCAAGGAATGGCAAATAGGCCCTAACCCGGCTACCGATAAGCTGGTATTGTATGAGCCCCTGAGCACTGTAAAAAAAGCAAGCTACCGGATAAGTGATATATTAGGTAAGGATATGCTTTCAGCAGGTATTGCAGAGCGAACACAGGAGCTAAACATCGGTAATTTTGTGCCGGGCATGTATGTGATACATATTTATGAAGATGGTGCAGAAGTGAAAACGGAAAAATTTGTGAAGGAATAGTCTGAATCAGAATTGCTATGTAGAAAAGCAATAAGTGGTAGTATGGGATTGTCTAATCACATAAAATTATAATTTTTATTCAGTTTAACAAAAAATCTCCAACTGCTATATGCGGTCAGGCCGCCCGTAATTGTATGAAGTCAAAAGAGGTACGAATACTAACAGATGTAGTTAATTTACGATCCTGATTGTGCGTTTTCCTCTTTAAAAACATTAGAGATATTTATTATTAAGCCAAATAATTCAATAATCTTTAAATTTACATTGCTGTAAGAAACGGAAGTAGGCTCTCCTGAGGAGCAACCTGCCAGGGATATTACAGCCGGATATGCATATCAGTCAGGTAATGATATTTATATATTATTGTCTGGCTGTTTATTTATATGCTGTTCCGCAATGCCTGAAAAACCCTTTTTAATTTTACATGTTTGTTGTTGTTCCTGTTTCTTTTTTTGTAAATAATCTGCCTGATATAATTGTTGTGTTGTGGCTACTCCTTTTGCGATCATAGCTAATTTCCTGGCTACTTTAACAATAGCCTGCTTACTGTTCCGTACAG
>CAIYVS010000618.1 GCA_903929655.1 uncultured Bacteroidota bacterium
AAATTTTATGGTAGCTGAAGGAGAAGTTGTATTTTTAAAAATTATTTAAGGGTATATCTCACATGTTGCAATTGTCACTTTAAACGGCAGACATACGTAGGAGATGCTTACTTATTTTGCTGTTATTATTGTGGTAAGCAAATGCATCAGTTTTACCAATCTTCTTCAGCCACTTCAGCAAACTACTGGTCTCTAAAAGTCACATGACCACATTGCGCAAACTTTACAGGTGCAGAGATATCTATTTTGTGTCTGGAAGCATAAGATTTGAAAAGCTCTTTGAATCGCTCTGTTTTCTCATCCCTTACATCAGTTTTAAAATCAAAAAGGTAATAATCAACTCTCCCATCCGCATTAAAATAGATCCTGTTCCAGCATTTCGTTTCCTTTCCCCATTCAAAATGGTTTTCATGTAAATACTTGCCCAGCCCCCTCAGAAATTTCTGGTAAGAGCCGATAAGGTTGTCAGACATCTCCTTCGTCTTAAACACAGCTAATGAACTATCCACAACATTCACCGCAGATCGGTACATACTGTCCAGTTGTACAATATTTATTCCCTCCGCCTGTGCCCTTTTTACAGATTCCACATATGGTAGTTGAAATTGTTGCCCGCTTGCGCACAACGAAAAATTGAAAATAATAAGCAAAGTAAAAAAGTACTTCCTGATCTTTAAAATGTGGTACACTTTCATATCGCTTTGTTGCTTGGGTCCTGTGATGGATAGACATTGAATACATGAATAGACGTATTTTATACGAAGATGTATGGGAAAATAAAAAAAATGTCAAAATAGACAACTACCTTGTAAGAAACCAAAAAACATATTTTATGACAAACACCATGGAAAAAAGCAAGGTTCATTACCAGCCATTCAACAACCCGGCTGCAGGCACAATTATTATGGGAGTAAGAGGCCAGCATGGCTCCGAAAAAGTTTACGTAAGCGGCACCACCACAAATGGAATGGTCAACGGACTATTATACCTCGGCCCCCTCACAGGACAAGGAAATGATGGGAAATGGTATGAACTAAATTACACCAGCCCGGACTTTGATGATGTAACAAGTACATCATGTTATGGACCTAATAACGCACCGGGCGGCAATGTCCAGATAGTCGGCGCATATTTGCGTTCGTCCACAGGCAAAAATAATCTCGGTTTTTATTACGAAGGCCCTCTCGACGGTTCAGGCACATGGACAACAGTTTCGCCAAACAATGGGGATACCAACAACGTATTTGTACACAGTACGATGGGTGGTCTGGCAGTAGGTAATTACGACTTCGGCAACGATATCAATGGTCGTGCATTCATTTACGATATTGCTACCGGCTTATGTACAGATTTCATGATACCTGGTTCATTAACCACAACACTATATGGTATATGGCACAACGGCGGTAATAGCTTTACATTGGCAGGTGGTTATTCTGCAAAAGAACTGGGAGAATTTAGCCAGGCATTTTTAGTTGACTATGATTCTGAAACTAAGGCCACAAGCAACTTCAAAGCATTCAGTTACAAAAACGAAAAAATGCTTTCCATAGTTACCCATTTTGAAGGCATCACACTCGCTGCAGATCATGACGGCTACAACATGCCAGCCGATTGGATAAACATAAAAGGAAGCCCAAAAGAAGGAGCGTCATTTGTCAGCGTAAAAAGAAACCCCGACCGTTCATTTGGAGAAGCCACCTGGGTAGACATCGCATACCCCGGAGATATAGTTACCAGCGCCAATACCGCATACAAAAACAGCATACTAGGCATATGCGTCGCCGATGCCGGATCAGGCGCAGCACCTGTAACCAGCTCTTTTTGTGCCACAGTGATCCCGGCAAAATAGAGCCTCAATTTTATCAATGCTTCAAAAATAATTACAGATACCCACACGTAGAGACGCAATGTTTTGCGTCTCTACAACATTTATACAAAGCCCAATCATATTCTGTCATGGCAGCTCTGTCGAGCCATATTCTGTCATAGTGAGCTTGTCGAACTATGACATGCTGAACCTTCTTTCAATCGCCCAAACAAGGCCTCATTGCGAGGAACGAAGCAACCTCGCGACACAATACAAATTAAACTTATTTGCCCAATCATATTCTGTCATAGTGAGCTTGTCGAACTATGACATGCTGAACCTTCTTCCAATCGCCCAATCAAGGCCTCATTGCAAGGAACGAAGCAACCTCGTGATTAAATGAGAAGCAAAAATATGATTCCTCAACCCCTACTTATACGGCAAATGAGAGATCAATATCGCCGGATGATGATCCTCCTTATCTAATTCATAATAAAAAGCCGCCGCCCATTCATCCGCCCTCTCTACCTTAGGGCCCAAAGTGATCTTATGTATTATTGGATTGATTTTTACCAACTCAATATAAACCCTCGGAGGTTCAGAATCAGTATCAACCTTTTTAGGAAAACCAATACCCTTTACAACCAGTCTCAGTTCATGTTCATACTGGAATTCAATACTTTTAAATAAATAAGCAATGCTGTTCAGTAGTTCTTGCACATCCAGTATATCAGAAGGCTCATTTTTACTTTCATTAAACTTTTTAATGTTTTGCTGCAAGTTGCTCATTTGCTGATTTAGCACTATTTCATCTTCTTTGTTTATGCCGGGAACAGTAAAACTATCGGCTTGCACATTTGTTCCTTGTACTCTGTAAGCCACCCTGTAAAAACTAAACTCTTCGTAGTCTGTGTCTGAAATACCGGATTTGTTATCGGCAGTTAATTTTTCTTTGATGCTTTTCTGAAATGCCTCTCTTTTAAGAGTTAATGCACAGCCTTTAGCCTCCTCTTTTTTCTCTTTACCATACATTCTCCATAAAGTAAGATCATCATGTTTGTTTTCTGCAACAAAACTTCCGATAAAAGGTTTAGTAGTGAAACTAGTCGCAACAGTATCGTTGATCTTTTGCATGGGTTGATGAAAAGATAGAAATTTAAATAATTCTCTTTCTTCTGATGTATCATTCAGAAAGGCTCCTTCTGATAGACGGAATAGGCTTTCTTTTTCCAGGATTAATACTTTTGCTACAGACAAACCTGTATAATGTGTAACACAGGCCTCTTTGTATAATAAGATTTCTTTTATTTTATTTACTGATTCATTGATTTCATTGTAGGAACCACTTTTAATTAGTTTTTTTAATTCTTTGATTTTTGCTTGGGCTAATGATTTAAAATATTCCTCACGATCATTGGTTAATTCAATAAATTTTTCATAGGCAGCTAATGCATCTTCATATGCTTCAGTTTCTTGATATACTAATCCTATATTAAAATATGGGCCATCATATATTGGGTCGATTTCAATAGCTTTACTATATGCTTCAATAGCTTTATCGTATTCTTTTAAATCAGCGCAAACATTTCCTAATCCATTATAAGGGTAGCTATATTTAGTGTCAATTTCAATAGCTTTATTGTAAGCTTTTATAGCATTATTATATTCTTTTAACTCTGCATAAACATTTCCTAATCCATTATAAGGGTAGCTAAATTTAGGGTCGATCTCAATAGCTTTATTATAGGCTCCTATAGCCTTATCATATTCTTTTAAAGCACGGTAAACATTTCCTAACCCATAATAAGGGTAGCTTAATTTTGGGTTAATTTCAATAGCTTTATTATAGGCTTCTATAGCGTTAATATATTCTTTGGCCTCCCAGTATAAGTTTCCTCTATAATGATTTGCTTTTGCATTTAAAGGATCAATTAATAATGCTTTTTTTACTGCTTTGTCGCAAAGCTCTTTTTCTTCGAGCCTGTAATATGCCTGTGCTTTTTCAGCATACAAGTCAGCATTTTGATAATGGTTTAAAATATCATCTGTAAGCAATTCAATTACTTCTTTGTATTGCTCCTTCTCATTGAATGCACGGGCTTCTTTTAATAATTTTTCCAGATATGTCATTGGCATAGGGGTTTAAATCAAGCCAAAAGATACGATTTTTTATTGCCTAATCATATCTGTTCCAATTGGCAGGATATTCACTCGCGAATTCCCCTCCTGTTTGATGATAAGCTCAATGACCTTGATGTCGTATTCCCCCTTCGAAGGGGGTAGGGGGATGTTTTTTTTAGCACATTAAGGCTCTGCAATTCGACTTATATTTTCAGCCTTTAGATGACCTATTCTGCAAATTCTTTAATTCTGTAAATTCTGATCATCTGGCAGCCCCCTGTGTCGCCAAATGATGCGCAGTCAGTGAGCGGATCGCAAACAATGTTCCCACAGCTATCATCAAAGCCCCCGCAATAAAATGCATCCCCGGAAAATAAAAAGGAGCAGAAGCCGAGGTAAAATAAGCAAACAAATTGTTCATGATAAGAGGCCCGATGATAGCAGATACACTCATAAGACTTGTCAGCCCCCCTTGTAGTTCTCCCTGCTCATTTGCCGGCACCTGGTTCGAGATAATACCTTGCAGTGCAGGCCCCGCAATACCTCCCAGGCAATACGGAACAAGAAAAGCAAACATCATCCATCCCTGGCTCGCAAAAGCAAACAAAACCATTCCCAAAGTATATAGACTAAGCCCCACATAAACAGAATTTTTCACCCCGAGTTTTGGTGTAATAACCCTTATCAACCCGCCTTGTACAATAGCCACCAGCAACCCAACCACCCCCAACGAATAACCTACAGTTTTCGCAGTCCAGCCAAATTTCAGCATCGTATAAAAAGTCCAAACAGATTGCACTGCATTGGCAGCAACATAAACAAGAAACAAGGTAACAACAAGTCCTGAAACAATAGGGTAGCGCTTCAGATGCATTAAGGAGCCAACAGGATTAGCCCGCTTCCAGTCAAACTTGCGGCGGTTTTCCTTCAGTAAAGATTCAGGAAGAATAAAATAACCATACAGGAAATTCAGCAAGCTGAAACACGCTGCCACCATAAAAGGTACCCTCGGCCCCCACTGCGCAGAAATGCCCCCTATCACAGGTCCTATAATAAAGCCCAGCCCGAAAGCCGCACCCACCATCCCGAAATTCTGAGCTCTTTTTTCAGGCGCGCTGATATCGGCAATATAAGCGGTAGCAGTAGTAAAACTGGCGCCCGTTATCCCGGCAATAACCCTGCCCACGAACAACCATGCAATGGTAGGCGCAAAAGCCTGGAAAACATAATCCAGTCCAAGCCCCAGCAGAGCGAAAAGCAATATAGGCCGTCTGCCGAATCTATCACTAAGTCCTCCCAATACAGGTGAAAAAAAGAATTGCATGAGGGCATACGAAAACGTAAGCCAGCTTCCCCATTTGGCGGCATTGCTCAGGTTATCGCCCGTAAGCTGTTGTATCAGCTTAGGCATAACAGGAATGATAATTCCAAATCCTATTACATCAATAAGTATAGTGATAAAAATAAAGCCTAAAGCCGACGAACGTTTTACACTCATGAAATGGAGAATTATAAAAAGCAAAATAAGGAATTATCCTCACAGCAATTTATAATTATCAAATATTTTATGCACCTCGTCCCGGTAAGTATTGCCAATTGTGATCAATTGGTCTTTGATGCGGATAGCATTGCCATCCACTTCCGAAACGTAAGCTATATTAATGATGTATGACTTGTTCACCCTTATGAAATTACTCATGCCCGCCAGCGTATCCTCTATATTCTTCATCGTACTATGCACGATCACCTTTCCCGAATCGGTCCATAAACACAAATAGTTCTTCAAGCCCTCCACAAAACACAGTTTGGATAAGTCTATCTTGATCAGTTTGCCCTCCGATTTTACAAACAATATATTGTTCCCTGCATTGGTACTGACAGATATATTCGTATTGCTTGTCTGCCCCTGTATGATATCCCTGGCCTTATTGATGGCCTTTAAAAACCGCTCGAAGGCAATAGGTTTAACCAAATAATCAATAGCATTCAGTTCATAACTTTCCACAGCAAACTCTGAGTAGGCAGTAGTAAAAATAACATGAGGAGGATTCTTAAGGGTCTTCAAAAAATCGATCCCCGATATCTCCGGCATATTAATATCAAGCAGCACAAGGTCCACCTGTTGTTTGTTCAGCATCCCAAAAGCTTCCAGTGCATTCTTACATTTACCCAGTAGCTCCAGTTCAGGTGTTTTAAGAATATAAGTCTCCAGTATATCCTGCGCCAATGGCTCATCATCTACAATAAGTGCTTTTATATTCTGCATATGTATATTAGTCTTGTATCAAGGATAAAATATTAATTGTCCCGGCCTTTACAACGCATTGCCGTTTCCCGAAAATAAGGGCAATTACTCGAGAGGGAATTCCCCCTTTAGCGTAAGCCTTGTGCATGATGAAGGGGGTAAGGGGATATTTACGGAATATGGAAACAATAGCCCCGGCCTTCAGGTCGGGGATCCGAATAATAAAAGAAAAGGCTTTAGCCAAAATAAAGATATTGAGTATGTGGTATTTTAAATTAAACATCACACTATTTGGATTTCTACCTCTGTAATATAATAATTGTCTTCCTTACTTGTAACGAATTTATGTTTGCCGGGGTACAGCAATGCCAGTCTTTTCTTTAGGTTTTCCAGACCCACACCACCAGCATTGTCAGCTTGCTCGTTTTCTGCCTTTGCCTTATAAATGTTTTTAGAATAGATCATCAATAAATTATTTTCAATGCTGAACCGGTACTCCAGAAAGTATTTATCAGCAATAAAACGTGTACCATGCTTAAAAAGGTTTTCAAGTATAGGCAGCCATAAAAGCGGAGGGATATTGTAAGCCCTGTCTGCGCTGATCTTAAATGTCATACCATCCGATTGCTGTAGTCTCAGCAATTCCAGGTCTATATAAGCCTGCATCACCTCCTTCTCTTTCTCAAAAGACACCTTATCAACATTAGATTCATAAAGCAGGTACCGCAGGATAGATGATAGTTTTAAAATAACATTCGGGGTATTTTCAGATTTCTTTATAGATAAAGCATACAGGTTATTCAGCGTATTGAACAGGAAATGCGGGTTGATCTGGTTTTTTAAAAAAGTCAACTCAATTTCAACTTGTTTTTTGGTGGTGGTTTCAATAAGCTTTTGCTGCCTTGCATAGTCCATCACATACCAGCACATAGTAAAAATACATCCAAGAGTAAACATTACCCAGAAATAGGTCGTTTGTTCGGAAAGTGCAGACGAGAGTGAAAGGTTCCCACTTGCTGTATTCGAAATAGTACTGACGCTGCCAACTGTGTAACTGGGAAAATAATGCACCATTATCTTCAGCGTATAGATATAGCCCAAAGAAAGAATAAAGGTCATGGCAGAATAAACAATCCAATAAAGCAGGTACTTTTTTCTTGCCATCAGTCGTGGCACAAGCAGCAGGTTATTTACATAGGCCAGTATCATGAGTAATAAAAACAGGATACCCGTAAATATGGTCTGCCATCTGCTATTATCAAAATCCAGTCTTGAGTAGATCATGAATGCCCAGAAATAGATATTCCTGGCTATGCGGCCACCTAGCACATTCAACACCTTTTGAAGAAATGGTTTCATAACTGCAAAGAAGCATATTTAATAGCATTTGTAAAAATAATATGGACGAAATCACTGTTTTTAAGGACAAAATCATCATTTTCATTCAGCATCCCTTTACGTCTAAATTTTACCCGCTTTGGTCAAACTAATTTTAGCACGCCGGGTTCCTGTGCTTCTTTTGTGTCAGAAATCAAAACTATTCAGAAAACTTAAAAAAATTAGATCAT
Source organism: uncultured Bacteroidota bacterium (assembly GCA_903929655.1). Taxonomy (GTDB): domain Bacteria; phylum Bacteroidota; class Bacteroidia; order Chitinophagales; family Chitinophagaceae; genus JABDGU01. The sequence goes on from CAIYVS010000618.1 coordinate 7,745, forward strand.
GAAAAAAACATTCCTCGCACTGCTGCTTCTCTTCATCAGCATTTTTAAGATCAACGCTCAATTATCATCAGCCTTCACAAACAGGCTCCAGTTTGTCCTGGACAGTGTATGCAGCCGCTATAATATAAAAGGAGCTTCTGCCGCAGTATTAGTCCCCAATACGGGTGTCTGGAAAGGAACTCATGGAGAATCCTACGCCGGGCAACCCATCACTTCAGATATGCTCTTTGGTATCAACAGCAATACCAAAACTCATGTAGCAACATTAATGCTCCGCTTACAGGAGCTGGGCTATGTGAATATTAATGACACCATCGGTACCTGGATACAAAACCAACCCTACATCAACGGCCAGATCACTATCAAACAATTATTAAACCATACCAGCGGGCTCTATAGCTTCACAGGTACAATGGACTTCTGGGATAGCTGTTTTAACGATCCTACCCATATCTGGCAGCCTGAGCAGATATTGCAATTCGTTTATACACCTTATTTCGCTCCCGGCGCTGGTTTTCATTATTCCAATACCAATTACCTGCTTGCAGGTTTAATAATTAAACAGATCATGGGCCAGCCCCTTAGCACATCACTTGAAAACTATGTGTTTACCCCTGCAGCTATGTCTAATACCATCTTCTTTCCAGAAGAAACCTCAACAGCCCCTACACCTCATATTTGGTCCACATGGTTCGATACGGGTGAACAACAGGATGTAATGGCTACCTATGGCTATGTAAACAATGCATTGTATAGCATGTCCTATGGTGCAGGAGCAATCATGACCACTGCCGAAGACAATGTTCAGTTCTGGCACAAACTCATCTCAGGTCAGATCATCAATTCAACATCTCTGAACGAAATGATGCAATACGTTTATATAGGAACATCGCAAGGCCACCCGGTGGGCTATGGCCTCGGTATTTTCCGTTATCAGAATCTGCCCTTGTATAACGGTCACACTATTTACGAGCATGGGGGCACAAATATGGGATCTATAAACGAAAACTCAGTTGATTCTGTTACAGGCGTAACAATATCAGTTTTAACAAATCAGGATAGTCTCGATAACAATATCCTTTTTGCCTATGTATTGCCTGCTTTGCACAAAGTGACCATGCAAATGTCACCAACAGACCTGGTAAACATAAATAGCAGCAATACAGAAACTCATATCTATCCTAATCCTGTTTCCGATGAATTGAATATAGAACTGACAAGCAACCGGGATCTGGCAGAGCTGGCGATCTATGATATGAGTGGACGGAAACTAATTAAGAGGGATATTCAAGGGGATTTTGAAAAAGTAAGTACCTCCAATATTCCTGCTGGCATATATTTACTCAACTTATCTTCAAACGGGAAAATGATACACACCCAAAAAATTGAAATTATTCATTAAAAATGAATATTTTAACCATCATTGTAACCACATCTGTATTTAAAGCAATATAAAATAACATAAATCATTCCTGATCATGACACTTGAAATTAAAGATCTGTCCAAAACATATTCCAATGGTGTACAGGCATTAAAAAATGTAACACTTTCTATTTCCAATGGTATGTTTGGCTTACTGGGGCCCAATGGGGCAGGTAAGTCCACGCTCATGCGCACCATAGCCACATTGCAGGATGCAGATTCAGGCTCCATCATGTTCGGAGACATAGATGTTATGAAGCAGAAACAGGAACTTAGAAAAGTGCTGGGTTATCTGCCACAGGAATTTGGAGTATACCCCAAAGTCTCTGCCGAGGAAATGCTACATTATGTAGCTCGTTTGAAAGGCATAGACAAAGCAAATGAACGTAAAGAAGTGGTAAAAGCGCTCTTGCAGCAGGTAAACCTCTATGCTGTCAAAAACAAATACCTCGGTTCTTATTCCGGCGGTATGAAACAACGCTTTGGCATTGCACAGGCACTCATTGGCAACCCGAAATTAATTATTGTGGACGAACCAACTGCAGGCCTGGACCCTGCCGAAAG
>CAIYVS010000619.1 GCA_903929655.1 uncultured Bacteroidota bacterium
GCCAGAACAAATATTGCTATATGGAGGCCCTGAAAACGTCAATGCAGAAACATAAAAAATGGTATCAGTCTGTGGGTGATAACTTAAATCAAGCTCAAAGTCAGTGTCTTGGTATGAAAAGATTATCAGGTCTTTTGGAGATCCAGTGTTGTATCTCAATGTACGCATTGCAGTAGATAAATATATTGCCGAGTCATTAAGGATTACAATAGAATCTGTAATTTTTCCGCAGGAAGTGAAAAATGTTTTATTACCTGCAAACCTTTGAGCAATAGAAATAGATGAGGGCGAACTGGTGCTTTTCTTGCAGCTAACAGCAAGTAAAGTGTAGTAAAAAAAAAAAGCGGCAACATAAGAAATACAGGTTTCATACAGGTGATTTTATAAATAAGCAACAAAATATATGCCCAATTCCCTATCTGTTCCGATCTGCCTATTTCGGCACTCAGCATATTCATAAATAGACGTATTGTGCCCTTGTTTCCACTGGGTAATTGTCTGAAAAATGATAGTAAACAGATTATGTTCCTCACTTACAATAATTAACTATAAAAACTTATCCTGCACTATTATAAATTCCGTCTTATAATCAGAAACAAAATTACTTATCATCCCAAAATCTCTGTTATGAAAAAAATAATCTTCATTTTAATAATTATCACTGCCTTTCCCGCTCTGTCAAAAGCCCAGGTGCCTGTATGGACAGAGTTAGGAACAGGGGCTAATGCCTTAAATGCAAATGATGTCATACAGTCAATATGTACCGACAGTAGTGGTAATGTATATGCTGCCGGTGATTTTACCAATTCCTCAGGTTATTATTATGTGGCAAAGTGGAATGGCTCCAACTGGGAAGAGGTGAAGAGTAATACAAGCTCCCTTAATGCAAATGGACAAATACGGAAAATTATTGTTGACAATAATGGGAACCTGTATGCCGCAGGAAATTTTACAAATGCAAGTGTATACCAGTACGTGGCAAAATGGGATGGGAATGTATGGACAGAGTTAGGCGGCACTTCGGGCCCACTTAATGCAAACGCCACTATATGCGATCTGTCAATTGACGCGAATGGAAACATGTATGCAGCAGGCTGGTTTACCAATGCTAATAGTAAATTTTACGTAGCCAAATGGAATGGTCTTGCCTGGAGTGAGTTGGGTAACCTGGATGCTTTAAATACCCAGGCTCCTTTTTATTCTGAAGGTATTAATGCACTTTGCAATGATAATAATGGCAATATATATGCTGGAGGCACCTTTGTAGACTCCAGCGGGCTTTACATTGTAAAATGGAATGGGGGGTAACTGGATGAAACTGAATATATATTTATGGGGAGCTGTAATGTCTTTGGCGACAGACAATATTGGTAACATTTATGTAGGCACAGGAGCCAATGATACAAATCTTCTGCACTTTGTAACTGTGCTGAAATGGGACGGCACAACGTGGAGTGAGCCGGGATTTGGGAATACTATCCAGGCGACAGCACAAACAATGTCATTTTGCTTTGACTCAGCAAATAATGTGTATGCTGCCGGTAGTTTTTTTGATATAAATGGTTATAGCTGTGTGGCAAAATGGGATGGCACAACATGGAATGCAATGGGACCAATATGCCTTTCAAGCTCGCTGCAGACACCAACCGTTGGCAGTAGCAATCTTTCAAGCATGGCCGTGCATAGTGATTGTATGGACCGTAAGGGCGATTTGTATGCTGCCGGACAGTTTGTTGACTCAAACGGTACATTTTTCGTAGCAAAATATACAGGCCCCGGTAATATTACCAGTAGCATACCTGGCATAGTTTCCGGCAATGAACTGAATATAAGGGCTTATCCTAATCCTGCAAATGAAATTCTGAATATTGAAATGGACGGGAATTCGCATGGTACTGCGGAGATCATACTCTATGATCTTTTTGGCAGAATAATAAAAGAGCAACAAATTTCTGCAGGAGCACATGCTACCAGCATGATATCTGTGTCTCAATTGCCGCCAGCTAATTATTTTTTAAGAATAAAGGGAGATAATAATAATGCTGTAAAAACAATAAGTATTATGCATTAATAGCTGTTGCTGTGTAATTCCGGCCATTGATATGCAATACCAATGGCCGGAAATTTTAAAATAATTTTATAAGTTTAGATGCAAATTCCCAATCATTTCCCCACACTCAGCATATTCATTAACAAACGAATAGCCCCTTTATTACCCGCCGGTAATTGCCTGAAAAATGACAAAGAAGTATAGATATAATTGCCTTTACCCACTTTAGCATAAAGTGTTGAGCCATCCGATGGTTTTTCGCCGGTGTCGTTCATGCGGAACAGGGATTTGTATTTGCTGCTATCGTATTTGGTAGGGAAGTATAAGCCGCGTTCCTGAACCCAGTCGCTGAAGTCAGCATCAGTTATTTTATTCGGGTAATTGAGCAATTTATTTTTGGGGTCAAGGAAAGTAACTTTCGCATCTTCCTCTGTTACGCGCTCATTACTAAGTGTAAAAGGGTAGGGGCCGATCTTTGTGGTGGACAGGTCTTGCAGGGTATTGTATTGTATGATGAGTGTGCCTCCGTTCGCTGCATATTTGAATAATATGGGCAGCCATGTTGCCATCTTCTTTTCTACGTTCACTGCACGTACCCCGGTGATGATAGCGTCATACTTTTTTAGTTTTTGAGCATTGGCCATGTCTGCATCTTTCAATATATCCACATCCAGTCCTGCAAGGCGTAAGAAAGTAACTGTATAGTCGCCCGCACCTTCTATAAAGCCAATATGTTTTGCAGTGCATTTCCAGTTTTTGCGCAGTACTTTGGTATAGGCGGGCGTAAAATATTGCAGGGTGGGGATATGATTGTATTGTATGATTTTCTGTGTTTTAGAGTATGTTTTGTCACCCGTTTTTATTTCTGCAGAAAGGAAGAAGTCGCCTTTACTTATCTGTTCTGTTTCCTGTTTTGTGAAATCTATTCCGATA
>CAIYVS010000620.1 GCA_903929655.1 uncultured Bacteroidota bacterium
AGTAGGAGCGGGTCCTGTTTTCTTCTTTACTGTAATGTGCAATTGCGGTAGAATTGGCTGGTCGAAAAGACTCATTCAGCATACTTAAAACAAAAGTGCAGATGCAAATGGACAAATAAGTATTCATTTGCCCCAGCACAATAAATAAAATACCCCCGATTATTAATGCGGAAAGCTGGACATTATAGAACCCCAATTTATCAGTAAGCTTTCCTCCCAATATGCCGCCACAAATAGCACCGGCTCCAAATATCGCCATCACAAGGCCCGATTGACTGATGCTGAAATGTTTGGCCTGGGTAAGATAAAGGCTCATAAAAGGCACTACCATTGTGCCGGATCGGTTTATAAGCATAACAAGCGACAGCCACCATGTAGATGGTGCCAATCCGCTATATGCCTCTTTGTATAGGTTACTGATCCTTTTCACAAGTTTCCAAAAATAAGGGATTAACACAACTATTTTTTTGTTTTGCACAGAAAGGAGCATATCATATGCGCCCCCTTTAATCCATAGAATCCAAATTTGATTTGTTAGTTTGAAATATTAATCGTAATATTGCAATTAATAGATGAATCATGGGCGCTACAAAAACAGACCTCTTTACTAAAAAACAAAACGAGATTGCCATGATGGCGAAGGCGCTGGCCCATCCGGCACGCATTGCCATCCTGCAGGAAATACTTAAAACCAATTCCTGCATATGCGGAAGCCTGGTCAATGACCTGGGTCTTGCACAGCCTACTATTTCACAGCATTTAAAGGAATTGAAAGCCATCGGCCTGATACGGGGAACTATTGAAGGGACAAGTGTATGTTATTGTATTAATCCCAAAGTATGGAATCAATACAAGCAGCTCTTTGCTGATTTCTTTAAGGAAAGTATTAAGAATGAAAATAATTGTTGTTAGCTAAAACTAAGATCAACTTTATGCTACAGTACAAAATATTATTTGTTTGCATCCACAATTCAGCGCGTAGCCAAATGGCTGAAGCCTTTTTGAAAAAGATAGGTGGAGACATGTTTCTTGCAGAAAGTGCAGGCCTGGAACCCGGACAACTCAATCCGAATGTAGTTGAAGTAATGAAGGAGGCTGGAATAGATATTAGTAAAAATGGTACGCAAAGTGTATTTGACCTGTTTAGGCAAGGCGAAAAATTTGATGCAGTCATAACGGTTTGTGATGGAGCCGCCGCAGAAAGATGCCCGATATTCCCCGGTAAAGTGAAAAGGATAGCATGGTCTTTTCCAGACCCGTCTTCATTTACTGGAACCAAGGAGGAAATATTGGAGGGGACGCGAAAAGTAAGGGACCAGATAAAGGAGAGGGTAAATAATTTTGTATCTGAGGCTAAAGAAATGAACTTTTGGATTTAAAAATATTTTAAAAAATTAATGATATGCAAACTGAACAGGAATTAAAAGAACTCGTAAAGCAGAAATATTCTGAAATAGCTCTGCAGGATAAAGATACTAATGCCAGCTCTTGCTGCGGCTCGGGTTGTTGCAGCACAGAGGTATATAATATCATGACAGATGATTATACCGATCTTAAAGGATATAACCCCGAGGCTGATCTGGGTTTAGGCTGTGGTCTTCCGACTGAATTTGCACAAATAAAACCGGGAGATACTGTAGTTGATCTTGGTAGTGGTGCCGGTAATGATTGTTTTATCGCACGTTCAGTTACAGGCGATACAGGCAAAGTGATAGGTATCGATTTTACTGAAGCTATGCTTGACAAAGCAAGGGCCAATGTGGATAAATTAGGATATAATAATGTTGAATTTCGCCTGGGTGATATTGAAAAGATGCCAATTACTGCAAATGCGGCTGATGTGATTGTAAGCAATTGCGTACTGAACCTGGTACCTAATAAAAATAATGTTTTCAAAGAGATATTCAGGGTGCTGAAACCTGGTGGGCATTTCAGTATCTCTGATGTGGTATTGGTGGGTGTGTTGCCTGAAAAACTACAAGGTGCTGCCGAAATGTATGCAGGTTGCATATCAGGCGCCATCCAAAAGGATGAATACATGAACCTGATAAGTGCGAATGGTTTTAAGAACATAGCAATTCAGAAAGAGAAAGCTATAATCATACCTGATGATATTCTTGCAGCATATCTGTCTGCTGAAGAAGCAGATGCTTTTCAGAAAAGCGGTTTAGGAATATATAGCGTCACTGTATTTGCACAGAAACCGGAAGCATGTTGTGCGCCAGGTTGTTGTAATTAAATTTCATTACAAGATATCATCTTAATA
>CAIYVS010000621.1 GCA_903929655.1 uncultured Bacteroidota bacterium
CTTATGGTTGATGGTAAAGTTATAGGAGTGCAAGAGCGTCATAGTGGAAGAGAAGGCTTTAAATGGATGTGTTATAAACTAATTGCCCTGTGATATTGTATAGTTCTGCTTTTGTGTTTTGTGGTGGGAGATTAGAATAGCTTATTGTGAATTGGTTTTGGGCGGGATTGGGGTAGATGTTGATAGGAAAATCTGTATTTCGTACTACAATATTCTCATTTAACAAATAACAACCAAGATTTGGATTGTACTTTGCTAAAAATGTTGTTTCACCACCTGCTCCTCCAATTGGCACTACCGAATCGCTACCAAAAACTAATGTTTTCCAAGTATCAGAACATACATATATATTGCCTGAATTATCAGACACTAAAGCTGAATTGTCATCCCCACCTGATGGCAATGCTAAATATTGCAATAGCTGGCCTGTTGAATCATATCCAATGAAATACATTGGATCTATACTTCCTCCAGGGCAATGCAATGAGATACCACCTCCAATATTAACACCACCTGTATCCTCACTTAATGACCCACAGACCCATACATTGTTGCACGGATCTGTTGTAATTCCATAGAGTTTATTACCCTGAAACCCCGCAGAAGTAATACTTTGGGTCTTATTAAACAGACCTTTTATCCAAGTAACATCACCTTGAGGATTATATTTTGCAATGAAGCCACCCCAGCGCAGACTATAATTTTTTAAAGTATCCAAGCCAAATGAAACATATGACGTATCATAAATTTCTCCACCAACATAAATATTATTTGAATGGTCGGCTGCAATAGCCAATGGCATAGAACACCCTACAGAATTTTTCGCCCAAATATTATTACCTGCAGTATCGAATTTTGCAATAAAAGTAACATTAAGCGAATCTAAAGGCATAGAACTTTGATATGTCAGCATCGCACTTCCAAATGATATTGTGGTAGAGTTGAAACTTCCAGTTAAGTATATCATGTCATTGGCCTGAACTAATCCTGTAGCATCATCGTCAAAATTACCTCCAAAACTTTTTGCCCATATTACGTTACCAGAAGAATCATACTTCGCAAAAAATATTTCATCCTTTTTGTAACTTGAATTGTGTAAAACATTTGGTCCAATCTGAATAATTGAGTTCCAATAAGTACCAGTAATGTAGATATTAGAAGCCCTGTCAACAGCAATTCCACCATGACCGTGAATATTATCACCTGCCTTGGCCCAGATAACATTTCCAGCAGTATCTAATTTGACGATAAAGTAACACCCAACCGAATAACTACAATAGAGGCAGGAGTCGAGGTGATTATTGATTAACAAATAGGGGCCAAACATTATAGAATCAGTTGAGAAACAACCTAAAAAATAGGTATTACCAACATTATCAATCACCAAATCAATTGGCCATGCTTGTCCTCCAATGCTAGCACATGACCATTTTAAATTGCCAATCGTATCATACTTTGCAATTATTGTTTCCGCGTTAATAGAAGGACCAAAATGGTAATTAACATATGTTTTTGTTCCAAGGGTGATACTATCAATCTCCCATTCCCCACCTATAATAACATTGTTATTTAAATCTTTCTTGCACAGCCAACCGTCAACACCTTTTGCCTGACTAACCCATTGCCATGCCTGGCCATTTGCGCAAAATGCAAAAAACAACAAGCTAAAAGCAAGTAATATTTTAGGTAGGTTTTTCACGTTATATAGATGTAAGTTACAAATAATTGATTATTTCAACCTTGCTCACCTCTAAACGAAATGACTTCATGAAATAACGAAGGGGTAACCTGGGTAAGATGTTTTACTCAAAAGTTCTATTATTCTGGCTTATACCGGCTTTTGATAACTCAAGCACACCTTTTTATTCAAACTTTATACGAGATCATCTTACCCATCTTACCTTTCTTTTCAGGGGACTTTGAGTTAGAGAGGGAGCCCGTCTCAAAAGAAACCTACGCGAATATTGCGGCAACTGTGCACATAACCGCAATACTCAATGTGCAGTAAAGAAAATACAACATAACTCTCCTAATCCGACATCCATACTTCATAGATATATAGGCATGCCCCCTTCTCTCATTAAGTGGAAGGTTTTTCTGCAACATAAATGATAGTGCTAGATGTGTGTTGACTAGA
>CAIYVS010000622.1 GCA_903929655.1 uncultured Bacteroidota bacterium
CGAATCAATAAAAACAGCTGTTGAAGAAGGGCTTAATGCAAAAGAGATCTCTAGAAGAACTGGAATCAACTTATCAAGCCTGTACTATCTCATGAGAGAAAATGGTATTAAGTATAATCGATCAAGTAAACCAGGTATTATTCTTGATTACGATAAAGCCGGAATGATAGTAGGGATTGAAGTATTGGATGCATCAAAGAAAATGGCTAATCCAACTAAGGTTGAGTATGAGGTAGCTTAAGAAGCATTGTTGTTAGTATTTGAGTGGAGTAAAAATTATGATGGGACCATTACATTTCGTTGATCATTTGGATCATTTTGCCACCAGTCCTCCGCTTCGTCCCATAGCTCTATAATTTCCTCCGCTCTTTTTTTATAAATATCAGTAAATAACATGGGATTGCTAAAATCAAACCAATAGTCACCACTATTCTTGACACTACCAAGTCTAAGCCTTCTATTCATATCATGTGCAGTATATTGCGCAGGTTTTATTAATTTACCCCAAGAGGTTAAAATACCTTTATAAGAACAGTTTGAAATTTCAACTACAAATTTGGAATCATGCAAATTAAACTGGAATGTCAACAGATTTATCCTGTCTCTTTGGAGTCTCCTGAAATGTGGCAAAGAGCCTTTAAATCCTTGTTCACGCAAGAAAGGAACAGTTATTTCTTTTATTGTATTATCCATTAAGGTTCTTTTTTCCTTTCCTGTCATACACAACAATTGAAAAATAAAAATAACAAAAAGCCGTTAACTGGTCAAGTTAACGGCTTTAAAAAAAGTGCGGGTGAAGGGACTCGAACCCCCAAGCCGCGAAGCACCAGATCCTAAGTCTGGCGTGTCTGCCAATTTCACCACACCCGCATCCTGTTTTTGGGACGGCAAAGGTAGGTTTTTTTGTCAATTTAACGCCCTGTATACGCACATTTTTGATAAATGTAAAATGTTAATATCTGGCACTGTAAAACTAAAAGGAGCTCTATATTTTAATTGTCATTATTTTTATATCTCCAATTCAGACAAATCATGGCAAATAAAGAAAAAACAGCATCTCTTTTGGTAGTTGAAGACGAAGAAAGTCTGAGGGAAGGCCTGAAACTGAACCTGGAGCTGGAAGGTTATGAAGTAACTACCGCAGAAAATGGGCCCGCAGCCCTTAAAATGGTGAAAAACGAATATTTCGACCTCATTATCCTCGATATCATGTTACCCGAAATGGACGGCATCACCGTTTGCGAAACCATCCGTATGCAGCATAATGACGTACCCATCCTCTTTTTATCTGCCCGCAACAACAGCGCAGACCGCGTGCTGGGATTAAAAAAAGGCGGCGACGATTACCTCACCAAACCCTTTAACCTGGAGGAACTACTGCTTCGGGTGGACAAGCTGGTAGTGAAAAACAAAAAAATGAAAGCCCCGCAATCAGTATCTGATGTTTACCAGTTCGACGGTTGCATCATAGATTTTGCCGCACATGAATGTAAAGGCAAAGACGGGCAAATGCAGGAACTAAGCAAGAAAGAAGCTGCACTCCTGAAATTGCTGGTGGAACATGAAGGCGAAGTAGTATCCAGGGAACAGATATTGCAGATCGTTTGGGGCTATAATGTATATCCCACTACCCGCACCATTGATAATTTCATCCTTAATTTCCGCAAATATTTTGAAGAGGATAGCCGTAACCCTAAACATTTTCATTCTATAAGAGGTATAGGGTATAAGTTCACGGCATAAGGCGGGGACCCAGTAGAACTTCCCATATATAGGCTCCAGCAAGCCCTCCCGCCAAGCCGGCCAGAAGAAAAGTAAGGCGTTGTTTCAGGGGGATAAATTTAAAAACGATCAGACCCAATATAATGGCACTTAATATGCCTGCTGCTAGATAAATGCTCCATGGGTTCCAATGCAAAGCTTTGGCAAGTATAAATTCGTCTCCTCCCATTCTTATATGCCCCTTTATCATGAGCTTTATGAATGCCACACACAGGTTAAATAATTCCCTTAGCCAGAAGAGCGCAACAAAGATCATCAGCCATTGCCAGAACTCCAGGTATTGAGCATCGAAATATTTTTTACGAAAAACAAGTAATAATAACAGGCCTATGGTACCCGTGAGCATTGTTTCCAATGGTCCGGCAAGCGTTAAGTAAAAGTCGTGATCTTCCCATTCTTTTAAACAGGCCATATATTGCTCTCGTAGCGGAAAGGGTTTGTCATTTTTTATCTCATAGTCATACTTACTCTCTATGAATTTGAGAATGCTATCATATCTGGTCTCCCCGAAATTGGTATAGTTATAACCCAGATGGACATTATTGTTCCCGTAGTATTTGCCTGTTAAATAATGTCCACACTCATGCGATATTGTACCGAAGATGGTAGCAAGTATAAAACCAAATAAAAGATAAACAAATAGCTGTTTTTTAAAAACAAAAGGGAGCAAGGAATTCATTTGCGTCTGTTTAAAAGAATAAGCCTAATTTCTCATCTCCTTTATGTGAACACTACCACTTCAACTCCGGGTCCACCTCCTCATTCATACTTTTGAATAATTCCCGGGTCTTTATCTTTTGCAATTGACGATCATAGATAAGGCGTGCTATGTTCTCTGCAACATACTCTTCATGCATTACCCCATTCAGTTTTTTTTCAGAAATATCCAGGCGGTACATTAATTGAAAAAAAGTTTCCGGGCCTTGCTCTATCAATACAGTTACTCTTTGCGCCAATCGTTTCAGAATTTCTTCTTCCGATATAATATCAGGCAATTGTAGTCCCCACTCATTTTGCAACGCAATAGCAGCTTCCTGTATTACCTGGCTCGACATAAATTTACAACGATAGTACATTGTAAATTACAAAAGCAAATCCTAAAAAAAAATTAAAACATTTTTGTTTTCTCCAGCACCAGGTCCTTTATTTTCGAAATAGGAATGCGCTCCTGCAGCATCGTATCGCGGTAACGAATGGTAACTGCCTGATCTTCTTTTGTTTGATGATCTATCGTTACACAGAAAGGCGTACCTATTGCATCCATACGGCGGTAGCGCTTGCCTATCGTATCCTTTTCCTCATAAAAGCACCTGAAGTGGGGTTTGCATTCATTCAGCAACTCTTTCGCTATTTCCGGCAAACCATCTTTTTTTAATAATGGCAATATAGCAAGCTTTATCGGCGCCAGCATGGGCGGAAATTTCAGTACCACACGGCTGTCCTGTTTCTCGGCAGTGCTCAGGTCTTCCTCCTCGTAAGCCTCGCTCAGTATCATCAACACGGTCCTGTCAAGTCCTATGGATGTTTCGATAACATAAGGAATATAATGCTGGTTGATCTCCGTATCAAAATACGTAAGTTTCTTGCCGCTAAACTGCTGGTGGTTTTTCAAATCAAAATCTGTGCGGCTGTGTACCCCCTCCACCTCCTTAAAACCCATCGGGAAATCATACTCAATATCGCATGCCGCATCCGCATAGTGTGCCAGTTTCACATGGTCATGAAAACGGTAATGCTCAGCAGGTATGCCCAGGCTCAGGTGCCACTTCATGCGTGCTTCCTTCCAGTACTCATACCACTCTTTCTGCGTGCCGGGGCGCACAAAAAATTGCATTTCCATCTGCTCAAATTCCCTCATGCGAAAAATAAACCCACGCGCCACGATCTCATTACGAAAAGCTTTTCCTGTTTGTGCTATACCAAAGGGTATCTTCATCCTCCCGGTTTTCTGCACATTCAGAAAATTCACAAAAATACCCTGCGCAGTTTCCGGCCTCAGGTACACAATATTCGCATCATCAGCCACAGAGCCCATCTCGGTCGAGAACATCAGGTTGAACTGGCGTACATCTGTCCAGTTACTTGTGCCACTAACAGCGCATTTTATTTTATTATCTTCAATTAATGTCTTAAGTCCCGCAAAATCATTAGCTGCCAATAACTGATCCATTTGTTGCAGCAATGCATCCCCGTTTTCTTTGGGCAGCGTTTCAGCATATCCCTCTATCAGGTGATCCACCCTGTAGCGTTTCTGGCTGTCCTTATTATCAATCATCGGGTCGCTGAAATTATCCACATGCCCGCTCGCCTTCCAGGTAGTAGGATGCATAAAAATAGCCGCGTCCAGGCCTACAATATTATTTTCCTGCATCTGGGTCATACTCCTCCACCAGTAGTCGCGTATATTTCGTTTCAGCTCCACACCATACTGGCCATAGTCATATACAGCGCTTAAGCCATCATATATTTCACTGGAAGGGAATACAAAGCCATACTCTTTACAATGCGCAATAATATTTTGCAGGTTTTTTTCGTTTGCCATAAGGGGC
>CAIYVS010000623.1 GCA_903929655.1 uncultured Bacteroidota bacterium
ATCCTGCTCTCTATACATAAGCTATATGCACAGGACAATAAAGACCATGCATATCCCGGTGAAAAGCATTTTAAAAATTTACGGCAGCTAACTATTGGCGGGGACAATGCCGAGGCTTACTTTGGTTTTGATAATTCTCATATCACGTTTCAGCGCACAAACCCTAATGAGGGACTGATGTGCGACCAGATATTTTATGGCGCAATTCCCAAAAACAAGAATGAAAAGTTTACTTATAAGAGAGTGAGCACCGGCAAAGGCCGCACTACCTGCGCTTACCTGATGCCTGATAAAAAGCATTTCTTATACGCTTCCACTCATTTAACTGTAGATACCTGTCCTCCGGTACCTGATAGAAATGTGATCAAAAAATACGTATGGCCCGTTTACAGCAGCTACGATATCTTTATTGCAGACCTGAACGGGAAAATTGTAAAACAACTTACCAATAGCCCGGGATATGATGCAGAAGCTACCATTTCTCCTAAGGGAGATAAGATCGTATTCACATCTATGCGCAACGGAGACCTGGACATATATACCATGAACCTGGATGGCAGCAATGTGAAACAGATAAGCCATGAGCTTGGTTATGATGGTGGCCCTTGTTTTTCGCCTGATGGGAAAAAAATAGTTTGGCGTGCGTCCCGCCCACAAACTGCTGAAGAGATAAAAGAATACAAAGACCTGCTGGCGCAGGGGCTTGTAATGCCTATACACATGGAAGTATTTGTAGCTAATGCAGATGGTACGGATGTACACCAGGTAACGCACCTGGGCAAAGCTAATTGGGCACCCGGTTTTACGCCTGATGGCAAACACATTGTTTTTGCATCAGACTATGAATATGAAAGAGGTTTCCCTTTTAATCTTTACCTGATAAACCTGGATGGAACAGGGCTGGAAAAAATATCGCATGACGGCAGTTTCGATGCCTTTCCCATGTTTTCACCTGATGGGAAAAAATTTATTTTCAGCTCTAACCGCGATAATGGCGGCGGGCATGATACCAATGTATTTGTGTGCGATTGGGTAAATTAAGACAAGCAATTTGCACAATTCGTTTACAATAACTAAATTAAAGCATGTTACGCTCGTTTTTAGCTGTGGGTATAGGTGGCGCTTTTGGCAGCATGGCCCGGTATGGGGTTAGCTATATCATGAGTAAATTCATTTCCACTCCCTTCCCTCTTGCCACGTTTATTATCAATGTAGTAGGTTGTTTCCTCATTGGTATCCTTTTCGGATGGACTGCAAGGAATGAGTGGATGCAGAGCTATGGCACGCTATTATTAGCTTCCGGGTTTTGTGGTGGTTTTACCACTTTTTCAACATTCGCGCTTGAAAATATCAACCTGCTGCAAAAAGAACAGTTTATTATTTCTGTATCATATATGGTTTTGAGCATAGTTATAGGGCTTATGCTATGCCGGGTGGGAATATGGATCGCCAGGTAAATATATCAAAACAATACTTTGACTATTTCTTCTTTATTAATATCGAAATGTCCGGCTATGTCTGAAAGTATCGAAGATAAAGTACCGATTTTTATAGGATTGTGATTTGGAATGGTTATGTGATGGAAACAATGATAATGTTGGGGTTAATTTTTGGAAGAGTCAGAGGGGATAG
>CAIYVS010000624.1 GCA_903929655.1 uncultured Bacteroidota bacterium
CCTAGAATGTAAAATTATAGATACATTTGGTAAAAATAGACCAAATGAATTTAATACGAACATTGATACTGCAAGGGATATCTACATTGGTCCTCATTAATTTATCAATAAAATCTTCTGCTCAGCAGCCCCCAATTTACAATGCAAATACGAATATTAATAGCGCGCACAAGGTTGATATAAAAGGAAATGCAATTATTAAAAAGCAGGTAAATAAATACTATGTAAAAAAACAATCACTTCGTGATGAGATGTACACTTCAGGGCTTTATATCCCAACAAAAATATTAAATCAATACAGTAATCTAATTATTTGTCTAGGATATTCAAATAATAATAGTTTTGGATTGATGGAATCTATCCCTTTAGGACTATTAAAGGACACGGCTATATTTACGGCAAGAAGACTGGTAATAATGCCAGGTGGAGATGGGCCATTCGGTTTAAAATTTTTACTGAAAAAAGACAGGCTTTATGTTTCTACAACATTTGTGGACATAGATGGAAAATATGTTGGGAAAATGGAGTTTAATAAATGGGAAGCTAAAAAAACAAAAATATCTTATTGCCATTGTACTGAAAAAGACAATATTGAGATAATTGATGAAAACAATTATGTTCTATTCAACATGAGATATATGGAACCAAATATTATTGTAATTAATGGATATTTTGTTGGTGATAATGGAATTCAAGTATATAATGACGGCGATGCATATGGTTGCATCAGACAAACACCCAATTGCAAAGACAATGCCATTGAAAAAATAAAAAAGATAAAAAAATTGAATTCATATCCTATTGGAGAGAACTAGTGCCTTGTTGTGCTAGATGTTCCGGCAGGGCATCTCATACTCACCGATAGAGCGCCGTTTTTGTAAACGGACTTCACAGTTCATCAGCTCAATAAAAGTACGAAAGTTCCACTGGTGTTCTATTCTCACAGCAATTCATTTTTTGCGATCAGATAACCTCCGGCTCCATCATTCCAAATGCCGTTCACGGAGCGCCTGCCTGTCGGCCAGACGGGGAGCTTTATCTGAGTATACGGGATGCACGAAAAGCTAATATCCCGAACGGAGCAAGCCCCTCAACAACTTTCTTGCCGCGCCCACGTCTACTTGTTGCTAAGCCTTTTGCATACACAGCCATTTTTTTAGTAACTTCGATATTCAATTTAATTATGTTTTATGACAATTGTTGCGGTTAAGGAAAAGCTACATGATTATATAGACCATGCAGAGGAAAAAAAGCTACAGGCTATCTATACCTTGCTTGAAAATGAGATAGAAAAGAAGACTTATCAATATGATGATGAAACAGTAAATATGCTGGAGGAAAGAAGAGCAGAATATTTGAAAAGCAAGGCTAAGGGCCTCACAACAGAAGAGTCTATCGAATTTGTAAAAAAACAAATTAACAAAGGTGGCATATAGCCTTATCATCACCCCGAAAGCTGCTCTTGATATTGTTGAAGCCTGCATTTATTATCAGGGGCTTTCGATCTTTCTTTGATAAAAACAAGTCATCCCAATAAAAAAAAAGCCCCCGGATTGCTTCGGGGACAGAACGGTTTAATATATAATAATCTTTTAGTAAACTGCTAAAGGGGGGACATTTGGGGCTGGCGAAGGTATTGGAGCAGGACAGATAATAGATGGAAAATCTAAAGTCACAGGACCACAACCACACGGTGACATAGGCATCACAACATGAGGTACATAACCACACATGGCCGGGCCCACTATATAAGGTGTGCTACCGGGACAATGGGAATAAGTCACCTCAGCAGCAAAAGCAAAAGTTCCTGAAGGTGGGGCTGGTACCCAGACAACAGGAGGAATTATCCATCCGGGAGGCATATTCCCCGCAGGATTCAGATAGGGATTTATTACAGACGTCGCGACAATATTGCATGTGACGACATCAATTGCAATAAAGGTAACATTCACATCGCAGGCGCTGGTGTTAAAATAACTGGTACCTTGGCCATTGCTTCCAAACCATGCCGAGCATAGCAGTGTAAATAAAATCGCTCTTTTCATGTTTAATAAAATTTAAATTGTGAAAAAAAATGTAACGATGTATTAAAAGTAAAATGAATTAATCTGTATTGAGGGACAGGATTTGAGAATGGTATCTTTAAACTTGAGGATGGTATTCCTAAACCTGAGAATGGTATTTGTATACGTAAGCGCATATTTTGTAAGCATAATAAATAATATCCTTCTTGCTTGTACCCACCACAGCCTGCCTTCCAGCCCCTCCACAACTTTCTTCCCGCGCCCACAGCCACTTCCAAAGAAAAATTTGGAAACAGGCCCTCCTGAATCGTATATTTGGTGTGAATTTCAGTCAAACATTAAGACAAAAATTCATAAGTTCTTTGAAATCCTGTTTTAAAGCCCGGTTTTTCCTAAAATGTGCAAGGGGAATGATTTAAATAATTGACTATCAATTATTTAAATCAAAACACACATGCCGGAATTGTGCAACAATGTGCAAAATTTGTGCAATTTTTGTGCAATTTTTGTGCAAAAAATGTGCAATAAAGTGCAATTTTGTGC
>CAIYVS010000625.1 GCA_903929655.1 uncultured Bacteroidota bacterium
ATATACTAAACCAAAACACTCCTAACCCTTTTAACGGAATCACCAGCATTTCTTTTTGCCTTAACAGCTACGGCTACGTAAAGCTTTGTGTTTTCAATACCTTGGGGCAATTAGTTAGCACATTGGCAGATGGAAACTTAAGTGCCGGAAATCACCTATTTACATTTAATGGCGCAGACCTGCCTGCAGGTGTGTATTATTACCAGCTACAAACGAGTTTGGGTATAGAATGTAAACAAATGCAATTGTTGCATTGAGCTTTATCATTCGTCGTATTTTAATCGCTTGGACGGTTAGTTCACTCCGCTTTTTGGTTCGTTCATCGGAAAGGCATTGTATATGAATGTTATGTTGTGGACATTTGTCTTGTAATGAATAAGAACATGAGCTTTCCCTTAAAAACATACATGATTGCCTGCCTGGCCTGCTTACTCAGTTTCAGCTCCTGTGCAAAGCATAAAATAAATAACAGTACCATAAGCGGGCCCTGGTTGATGACTTTTAGTACAAGTGGCACCGGTGATCTCCAGGTGCTGATGCATTTCGATGTAAGTACTCAAAATGCCGATACGATCATTGAGGCTTATACTAAAAAAAATACCGACCGCCTGATATTGGGCTTCTGGAAATCTGAGTTGGCACGATGCTTCGGACACTTTAAGCACGGCAGCCTGCTGCGCATAACAAAAGGAAGGATTACCAATGCTGATTCATTAAAAGGTGTTCTGGTAACACCTTTCGGCAATTTCTATATAGAAACTAAAGTGACAAATGGTTCTATGACGGGCGTTTTAAAAGATGGCAAAAGGAATATACAGGGCTATGTAAGTGCAAAACAGGGCTTGCCCAATTTGCCGATACGTGATTACAATATGATATTAAATAAGGCTATTGCTGTAACAGGGAACAAACTATATGACCCATCTTTATTGAAAAGTGAGGAATGGAACAGCTTTATACAAAAAATGAGGAAAGTATGCAATGTCACCCAGGACGATGCAGCTTTTATCATTGCGTTTTTCTATTACGAAAAGAAATTGCCGTTCACTCACTTTGCGCTGTATCGCAAGGCGGATGAAAAAAGTGCTGATGCTGAGGGTAACGAAAAATATGTTCAACTGGAGGAAAAGACCCCTCAGACCATATATATGAAGATCAGTTCCTTCTCGGGTTCTGCGTCAGAAATGGACAGTGCATTTATTTACGTCTGCAAAAAGGGCTATACACACCTCATTGTTGATCTTCGCGATAATCCCGGTGGCAGCGTGGAAGCAGGGATGGCTTTTGCGCGGCATTTGGTGCAAGACACCATTTACGGAGGTGTTTTCCTGACACAGAAGTATTTCGCCGCACATACTGACTTACCCCCTGTTTCCGCATACAACAGCTTTCTTCATTTTACGGAAGCTAATTATGACTTGCTGGAAAAAGGAATCTCAGAATACCCGGCCATATGCCTGCAGGCCATACCGCAAACACCAGTTTTTAAAGGAAAAATTGATATCCTGATCAATAAAAATACAGCAAGCACCTGCGAACCCATCATCTATACCCTCAAGCAGCACCACCTTGCAAGACTGGTAGGTGAGCGTTCTGCCGGAGCCATGCTGAATGGAGAATTTTTTGACGTGGCAGATGGCTACCGCCTATTTTTGCCTACCGCTACTTATTATACATCAGACGGCTTTAAGATAGACAAGCATGGGGTGACGCCCAATGTGGAAGTTAAAAAAGGCGATGCTTTGAAATATGTTTTAGACGAAGGAGTTGTAAAGTAAACCAAACAGAAAAAATTTGTAATGAAAGACCTGAAAAAATTTCTCCAGATATTATTGTTGGGCTACGTATTAGTGCTTGGTGTAAACCTGGCAGCTAACTGGCAGTACTATGCAGCAGGCAACGACTGGCATTACTCAGTCTATTTTTGTATCATCGTTACCACACTTGGTTGCCTAGGTGGCTTTGGGATCTATAAATTGACAGCCCGGAACGCCGAAAAGAAAAACCCACGCTACAATCTTTTTGTTGCTGTGGTCTCCAGTGGCCTTTATGGAGTTGTGCTTATGATAGTGGCAATGAAGGGTATGCTATTATTGCCTGGCAGACATGATCAGCCAATGTCTGAATATATTATGAATAGTATTTGGTCTGCCTTGTTTTCCATGCTTATAATGTTGATAATAACAGGCCAGGAATTTTTGAAGAGACTTAAAAAGAGCGTGATAGAGAATGAACAGATGAAGCAGGAAATATTGCGCAGCCAGTTTGAAACATTGAAAAACCAGGTGAACCCCCATTTCTTATTCAACTCTTTAAATACACTCATTACGCTTATACCAGAGCAGCCCAATGTAGCAGTTGATTTTGTGCAGCAATTGTCAAAAGTGTTTCGTTATTCTTTACAATACAGCGGAGAAAACACGGTGGACATAGCCACGGAACTGAAAATAACAAGGTCCTATTTATTCTTAAATCAGCAACGCTATGGCGATAAATTAATTACAGAGATAAAAATTGATGAGACTGCATTACAAAAACACATTATAACGCAGTCTCTGCTTATGGTGGTGGAGAATGCAATAAAACACAACGAAATATCCAGCCTTAATCCATTAACTATAAGCATCAATAACGATGGGGATTACCTGGCAATCAGAAATACTTTACAAAGAAAGTCCATTCCTGAACCTTCCACTCATATTGGTATTGAGAACATCAGAAGCAGGTATGAGCGGATAATAGACAAGCCTGTAATAGTGGATGAAGAAAATAATTACTTCACTGTTAAACTACCCTTGTTAAACGCATGAACCTGTTATTATTAGAAGACGAAAAGGCAGCCGCCAGACGCATGTTGCAATTGCTAAAGGAACTGGAACCTGAAGCTAAGGTGATTGCAGTTATAGAAACAGTAAAAGAAACCATTGACTGGCTTAAAAACAATGCAGCGCCCAATCTTATAATATCGGATATACAATTGGCAGACGGAGTATGTTTTGATATTTTTAATGCTGTGCAACTAAAGACAGCTGTTATTTTTACAACTGCATATGATGCCTATATGCTCAGGGCCTTTAAAGTAAACAGTATTGACTATTTATTAAAGCCCATTGATAAGGAAGAACTGCAGGCAGCCCTGGCAAAATACCACGCGCTGCATTTTGCAAAGTATGATGCTACGCTGAATTATAAACTGCTGGAGATGATACAGCAATTGCCAGTTGCTGCAAATTATAAGTCAAGGTTCCTGGTGAAGCAGGGCGAGAAACTGATCAGCATTACTATTGACGAGATAGCCTACCTGAAGGCGGATGATAAAATTGTCTTCCTGTATACTACTAAAGGGAACAAGCACATTATTGATGAATCGCTGAATGAATTGGAGACCGTATTGGACCCTCAGAAATTCTTTAGAGTAAACAGAAGTTATATTGCGCCTATAGAGACAATAGAGAAGATACACAATCATTTTAACGGGCGCCTGAAAATAGAATTACGCAACTGCGACGACAAAGAGATATTTGTGAGTAAACAAAGAGCCACGGATTTTAAGAAGTGGTTGAATAAATAATACCCTCCTGACCTCCCTAAAGGGAGGAAGCAAACAAAAAATCAACGAATTAATGTAAAGTCTAAAATCAAAATTTAAGGCTAAGGCCATAACTATTTAAAAAACGTAAAGATGAAAAGAATCATGAAACAACAATTACTGATAGCACTGCTTTTTGCAGGCACTGCTATCCATGCACAAAATATATATGGCGATATGGAAAACTGGAGAAATGTCTACCCATCATTTGGCACACCTGCAAGTTTTGAATCGCCCTTAGGCTGGTATGATACGGACTCGCTTATTTTTATGGCGCGGTATTATTTCCCCAATGCAGTTTTCAGCAAGCAGGCATATAAAACAAGCGATGCCCATAGCGGTAACTACGCGGTAAAACTGCTGACTCTTTACCAGGATACATTTGGTATGATGAGCGGATTATTGAGTAATGGCTTTCCTGTAGCCGATTCCCTCTTGGGCGATCCCGCTGTGCTGGTAGGAGGCACGCATTTTTATGGAGGCACTTTACTTAGCCAGCGTGTAGACTCTTTAAATGCATGGATAAAATATTTCCCTAATGGGGCGGACACGGCTGTAATAGCTGTTAAAGCTGTTCTTACGGGGCAGGCAGTAAATGGTGAAGACTCTATTATTGGCAATGGAGTTCTTATGCTCAGCCAAAACTATAGTAGCTATACTCTGATCTCAGTTCCGATAAATTATATCAATAGCGCGATACCTGATAAAATATTCGTCTTCTTTGCCAGTAGTCACAAGGCACCCAAAGACAGCAGCGCATTATATGTAGATGATGTATCTATATCGCAAACAACGGGTGTCAACATGCCTGGAAATGCTGTGGCTGCTATAGAGATTTATCCTAATCCCACTAGCGGTATGATTTATATAAATGCCGGGAAAGAACAAGAATACTATATAGATATATATAACAGCCTGGGGCAATTAATGAGGAGCCAGAAGATAAATGGTAAAGCCGCGATTGATTTATCTTCTGAGGCAAGAGGTATTTATTTTTATTGTATTATGAGTCAGCAAAAAGAAGTGGTCAGGACAGGAAAAGTTAATATAATGAGGTAATTATGCTGAGAATAATAACAATAATTAGCTGTGAATTTTTTATAAAAACACTATCTTTGCCGTCCGATTTATCACGGAGGCTGTAGCTCAGTTGGTTAGAGCATCAGATTGTGGTTCTGAGGGTCGTGGGTTCGATCCCCATCAGCCTCCCCAGAAATCTTGCTAAAAGCTCCCTTACCGGAGCTTTTTTCATTGACAGATGGCACGTTTATCTAGCCATCTTTCCTTATATTTGAAGATTAATTGTATTACTAACAAAATTTTGACAAAATGAGTTTAGAAGTAACAGGAAAATTGCTGGTAAAGTATCCTACACAACAAGTAAGTGATAAGTTCAGGAAACGTGAATTCGTATTGGAATTGGCAGAAGAGATCAATGGCAATGTGTATACGAATTTTGCAAAAATGCAGTTAGTACAAACCAAATGTGATATACTGGACCGTTTTAATGAGGGAGACGCTGTGAAAGTTAGCTTTAACATAAAAGGCAATAAATGGGAGCGCGACGGGAAAGTGAATTATATCACTAACCTGGATGCATGGAGAATTGAAAATGCAGGCGCTGCAAGCCCGGCTAATAATACTGCCGGCAACCAGGCAGCCCCATCATATAATAATATGAATAGCGGTGGAAACAGCAATGGTGCGAGCTATTTTAATCCATCACCTGAGAATGTTGACGACCTTCCTTTTTAAGAAAACAAAAAAAATATACAGGCTTTTTATGCGCCATCCATTACGTACCGTAATATTTCTATGCCTGACGATTTTTGTTTTCAGTTCATGCAGTAATGTGCCGGAACATGCACGTTATATACCCAATGATGCCATAGCTGTTGTGGGTATTAATGCAAAAGCACTAGGTAAAAAAGTGGCCTGGAATGCCATTACCGGCAGCAAACTTTTTAAGCA
Source organism: uncultured Bacteroidota bacterium (assembly GCA_903929655.1). Classification (GTDB taxonomy): domain Bacteria; phylum Bacteroidota; class Bacteroidia; order Chitinophagales; family Chitinophagaceae; genus JABDGU01. The sequence goes on from CAIYVS010000625.1 coordinate 5,561, forward strand.
ATGGATGCACGACCTGCACGAAAAAAGCAGCGGAGAACTGGAATTCGGCAAGCTGGGTATTGATGGGCTTAATACCTTCTATCTTTATGCCAAGACTGACAAACGCTATAAAGACGGAAACCGAGTAACGGCACTGGTGCCGCTTTCCAGCGCAAAAGACTGGGAAGCATATATCAGGAAGCAAATCCCGAATCTTGTTATTACGCAGCACGAAAACAGGCAGGAAGCTTTGCTTTCTGCAGGTATGTATGCAGGATGGAACAACAAATTGCTTATTGTAATAAATATGTTGCCCGACACTAACGAAATGATGGGCATGAATGCAGATTCCAATGCCAAACCTGCAATGGACGATGCTTCTTTATCTGCAGGAATGGATGATGCTTTTGGTGTGCTGAAAGAAAATTCATTGATAGGCAACAAACGTTTTGAGGCGCTGCAAAAAGAAGACCACGATGTGTTGTTCTGGATGAACTATGATTTATTGATGGGGCATGTGATGAGTGAAGGCCTTGCAGATAAAATGCAGGGAGTTTCTTTATCCAACACTTTATGGAAAGACGCCGCCTTTGCAGGGGGAATTGATTTTGAAAAAGGAAAGATCAGGGGTGCTGTAAAATATTATACTTCCGAAGCCATGAAAGAATCATCCAAAGAGCTGGGAAGTACCAATGTAGATAAAGATATGATATCGAGGCTGCCTATGCAGAATCTTGATATACTCATGGCTTTTCACCTGTCTCCCAAGGGTTTGAAAGCCATGCTGGAAAAGGCGGGACTCCTGGGCTTTGCAAATATTGCCCTGGCACCACAAAACCTGAATGCTGATTATATTTTTGATGCATTTACAGGTGATATGACGCTTGCTGTAAATGACTTTGCATTAAAAACCGAAACTGTTACAGATACCAGTTTTGGTGAAAATATGAGCTCTACGAGCATGAAGCCCAGTATGAGCGCTTTGTATGCTATTAAAATCAACAAGAAGGGAAATTTTGATAAGCTGCTGAAAATGGTTGCAGAAAATGGGCTGATACCTATGGGGAACAATATGTATGCAATGCCCATATCAGAAACGGATTCTGTATATATTGTAAGCAATGGCGAGTATGCCCTGGCATCCAATAAAAAAGCCAATGTAGATGCCTATTTACAAGGTACTAATAAGAACCAGAAAGTGCCCGCTGATGCGAATGCAGTTTATGGCCACCCCTTCTCTATGTATTTGGATGTACAGCAAATCGGTAAAACAATTGATCCGGGGCTAAGCCACTCAAGACATGATTCTGCCATAATTGTAGAAGGCAAAAAACTGCTTGATAATTTGGTAATTAGTGGCGGCGATTATATAGATAATGCGTTTTTATACCATATTGATATTAATTTTATGAATAAGGATGAAAACAGTTTGTTGGAAATAATGGATTTTGGTATGAAGGAGATCGGAAGGCACACGTCTGAACTCCAGTCACTGGTTGTTATCTC
>CAIYVS010000626.1 GCA_903929655.1 uncultured Bacteroidota bacterium
ACAAAAGAGATGTTACATTGCTGTTTAGCTTTATGATCACGCCATCCTGGTTACCGGAAAGGGTTGTTTGATAAGCGTTTGCAGTATGCGGAAAATCGGTAGATTTTGTACAGGCAGCAACATAAATATTTCCTGAATTGTCCACCTGTACTTCACTACGTGCATCATCACCATAATTATGTTTCAGGTTGCCAAAAGTTCCTTCAAGCGGATCAAAATTTACCACATCATCCCCTATGCCCCCAACATAAGTGGAACCTACCAATGCTGTACCAGTGGGATTAAGAACAGTAACTACTATATCAGCCCCACCATTCTGGCTTGTATCATACGCATTAGCCGTTACAGGATAATTAGTGGAATACGTGCGGCCTGCAATAATAAGATTGTTCGTAGCAGGGTCAACGATCAAACTGTGTGGTTGCTCGTTGCTGCTTCCTCCTATATAGGTGGCATATATCCTGTTTACACCAGTGGGATCAAATTTCATAATGGCGATATCACAGGGATATTGACTGCCAACTGTAGTACTGCCCCCCCCGAAAGTAGTATCAAATGCTCCGGGGCTAACAGGGTAATGAGCGCCGGCACTATTGGGAAATGAGGTCAGTCCATTTACCAGGCCACCCGCATAAAAATTGCCTTGCGCATCATAAGTTGCCGTAAAACCCCAATTGTCTGCGGTTGATCCTGTAAAAGTGCAAAAAACAATAGTCGGGTCTATAACAAGCAATTGGCTATGGTCATAATCAGACGGGAAAGAATAGGTAACAATATTTCCTCTCAGTTTATAATCGCAGGGCACCTGTACTCTGTTATCATTAATGTACTGATAAGCATAAGGTTTCATTTCCAGCACATCGCCTACTGAAGTATTTATTTCCAGATTGCCTTCTTTTATTTTCAGTTTATCAGGTCCGTCAAAACGTACACGTATTTTTGATGGGTCTGCCCGGGGTTTAACAATGAAAGAATACTCAATGTTTCCTTTTTCGGAAGTGATGTGCATATCTATGCCATCATACAGATGCTTATAGTCCAAAGCAAGAAAGGGGTGAATATTACTTTTCCATCGCTTTGAGTCATTGCCAAGAAAATAATTATAGTAGGTCTTTTGGCTTTTGCTTCCTTCAATTGTCAGGGTATTGGAGCCTTCAAAAGTAACCTGGTAAGCATGAAATTTCAATAAAGTAGATTCCATCAATCCATGATGAACGGCATCCATGTTCTTCCGGTTATCAGGATCGCCCAGGAGGTACATAAAACCATCATTATCCAGGTAAACTTCTGAGCGACCGGTATTTGCTTTATATTTAAAAGTGCCATCCCACTGTCCCCTGTTCTCTATGAACTCAATAGGTTGCGCATGCAGATAAAGGGGGGCGATCCATAAAAACAATACTATTATATAAAGCCGCTTCATTAATAAATAATTTCACCCATATAAAGGGATATTAAAATTACATCTTTTTACTCAATATCAGACACCTTTTTATTTAAATAGGTTTGAGCATTTGCCGGATATTCAAGCTACTGAAATGAATTGAATAGGTAGTCCTAAATGATACCTGAAAAATTTAAATATCATTATATGATGCCTTATGATACTAGTGTCATGTCAACCATAAAATGTCAAAAAAATATACCG
>CAIYVS010000627.1 GCA_903929655.1 uncultured Bacteroidota bacterium
CTCCATGTATTTGAAGTGTTTATTACAATATCGAGGCCCTGATCGTAAGTAAATAAATTTAAATCTGGTAAATTATCCGCCGATTTATTAAAACACCTTATCTCTTGCTTGTTTAGAATTTCGCGAGTATTTTTTTGATTTGAAAAACCGAATGTACGTGCACCAATTAGCCGACTCATCATACACACAGAATAACCTAATGTACCAATACCTATAACCCCTATATTTTGTCCGGCTTTAGCATCCGCACTTATCAAACTATGATAACCCAAATGATACAAATAAGTAGTAGCCGCATGCCTCAGATCACTTATATTTCCTACAGGTACAATGAGTTCTCCTGCCTTACACTTAAATAAAGTACGATGCGATTGATGAGTAATAATATAGTCTCCTGTTTTGAGTTTTGCAACTCCTTTACCCGTATTGATCACTCTGGCAACATTGCAATAACCCAATACACGTGGGTAAACCTTTCCCGGTCTTAAAGGACTAGCCCCTTTGTATGCAGCAACTTCTGTCCCCGGCGATATAGCTGAATAAATAGTTTCAGCCACCAATTCATGATCATCAAGAGCAGAAATGTCAATCTCTTCTTCTTTTAGATACAACTGCTTGGGCTCGGAAAGTTCAAATACACTACAGCGCATAATATTTTTTAATAGTAGCAATCACATATTCCTGCTCTTCATCAGTCAATGTAGGATACATAGGCAGGCTTAAACAATGCTCATAATATTCCTCCGCAGCAGGCACATCTCCTTTTTCCCAACCCAATTGCTTGTAATAAGGCATAGTATGAACTGGTATATAATGTACCTGCGCAAAAATATAATTGTTCCTCAGGTAATTATACAAACCGACCCTGTCATTTACTTGTATAATATACAGATGATAGGCATGTCCCTCTACAGAACCCGATTGACTTAAAACATTACTGTCATCTTTAAAGGCCTCATAATATCTCAAAGCAATTGCCCTTCTCCTTGCCAGTCCTGCATCAGCCTTCTTTAATTGCGAAAGCCCCAATGCAGCCTGGAAATCAGTCAGCCGGTAATTATAGCCTAATTCCTGCATTTCATAATACCAACCACCATGATTTTCATGCATCAACGCAGGGTCTTTAGTAATACCGTGTGTTCGCAATAATAGCAAGCGTTTATATAAAGCCTCATCGTTGGTAGTTATCATACCACCCTCACCACAAGCAATATGCTTTACAGGATGGAAAGAAAAAATAGCCAGTTCTGCAAATTGTCCGTTACCGCAAAATTGTTTTTTATTATTAGAATCAGTAAAATATCCACCTGGAGCATGACAGGCATCCTCCAATATCCATAACTTATGTTTATCAGCCAAAGCTTTGAACTGCTCCAGGTCAACGGCTCTGCCTGCCAGGTCCACGGGAATGATCCCTGTAAAAAAACCTGCCGGTTTCGACAGGATAAGTTCTTCAACCTTTTTTATATCAAGCAAATAAGTGTCAGGATCTATATCTGCGAAATATACATTCCCATCACAATAGCGGATGCAATTTGCAGATGCGGAGAACGTTATTGTTGTAGTAATGACATTTGAATACTCATTTACATTCAGCGCCATAGCCGCAAGATGTAAAGCCGCAGTTCCATTGCTAACGGCAACAGCATATTTTACGCCTATATAAGAAGCAAAAGCTACTTCAAATTCAGCAATTTTAGGACCTTGGGTTAAAAAGTCAGCCCTCAGCGTTTCTACCACAGCCGCTATATCCTCGTCAGAAATAAATTGCCTACCGTATGGTATTGGATTCATAAACCAAGTGATTAAATGTGCTGTCTACATGTATTTTGATCATATCCCGTAAGTCCTCTACAGAGTTCCATACCACATTCTCGCCGGAATTATAACTGAACCCCTGCGGCACTTTCACTGCATTGAATTTTTCTATAAACTCCGCAAGTTTCCATGATGGCACAGAAGGTATAATAACATAATATTTACCAAGGTCATACGTATAAAACGAATCCGAAGTGGTGATCATTTCCTCGTGAATTTTCTCTCCAGGCCTTATCCCTGTTACCCTATGTTCGCAACCGGGTGCAATTGCTTCTGCCACATCTGTTATCTTATAAGACGGTATTTTAGGAACATATATCTCCCCTCCCCAGGTGTTTTCCAAAGCATGCAATACCATTTCGACACCTTCATCAAGAGTGATATTGAAACGTGTCATATTAGGGTCCGTGATCGGCAAAAATCCATCTTTACGCTTTTTTAAAAAAAACGGAACAACAGAACCATTAGAACCTAAGACATTGCCATATCTCACCACACAAAAATTGATATCCTGGTCCCCTTTTATATTATTGGCAGCAATAAACAACTTGTCAGAAGCCAATTTGGTAGCGCCATATAAATTTATAGGTGCTGCAGCCTTATCAGTCGATAAAGCAACCACCTTTTTAACCTGTGTATTTAGAGCAGCATTAATAACATTCTCAGCCCCCATGATATTGGTCTTCACACATTCGCTTGGGTTATATTCTGCTATCGGAACATGCTTTATGGCAGCAGCATGAATAACATAATCAATTCCTTTAAAAGCCCTTACCAATCTTTCATAATCCCTTACATCCCCAATAAAAAACCTTATCTGTGGATATTTAGACAGCGGATATTCCTCAGCCATATGATACTGTTTCTGTTCGTCGCGCGAATAAATTACTAGCCTCTTAATCGCAGGATAACGTTTCAGAATTATCTCAACAAACTTCTTACCAAATGAACCGGTTCCACCAGTAATTAAAATACTTTTGCCATTCAGATCCATTTCTATAAATATTTAATCAGTAAAAAAACTGTTATTTTTTTTTGAACATTTTGTGCTAATGATGATCATTCATCAACCAAAATATTTTTTAACCGGTTTTTAAATTTATCAAAACCAAAATAATACAGCGCTTTTTGCTGAAGTTCCCTTTTTTGAACTTCTGTCAGCTCTTCTTTTAAAACATTTTGTCTGATGGCACTAATTATTTCGTCCTTGCTTTCAGGATTTACCAAAGTGCCAAGCTCTCCATTTGCCAGTGCGTCAGTACTTCCGTCATGGTTACCCGCAATTACCGGCAATCCACTCACTATAGCTTCAATAAATACAATACCAAAACCTTCTTTCTTACTCGGCATAATAAACATATCACTCATTTTATAATGCTCAATAAGTTCATTTTCGTCTATATAGCCTAAAAGCTTTACATTATTTTCAAGGCTATACTTTCTAATTATGTTGTTAATTCTATTTCCCTCAGTTACATCATACTTACCGCCCAGAATGTATTTCATTCCCGGAAAATCTTTTAATAAGACGGGCAAACACTCCAAAACAATATCGTATCCTTTATACTTTTCGCTACTGGAAATTCGCGCAAGGGTAAACAAAACAAAAGAATCCATCCCAAGGTCGTAACGCTTTCTTAAATCTGAATTTTTATGAAAACTATTTGGAATTTCGAAATAAGGATCAATAGTATTGGGGAAAACTCTTATTCTGTCAGCATCAACTTTTTGAATTTCCACTAGTTGTTTTTTGGTAAAATTGCTGACAGTAATAATAACATCAGATAACTCCAAAGCTCTTTTCCTGAAACCACTTAATTTTCCCCAGACCTCTATCCCATGTGTAATAATAATTAACTTCTTTGCAGGATACAGCAACTTAATAAGAAATGCGACAATGCCCATATTAATATGGCCAATTACAATTTTATCATATTTCCTTGCCTGCAAAACACTAAATATCACAAAAAGCGACCTTCTACCCTTAAATCCTTTATAATCTTTCGAAGGATAATATTTGTTATCAGTCTCAGAATCATAAGAGGAAATAGACTTACTCCTTATATACCCCGCATCCTGCAATTCAGATAAGGCTTTAAGAAAACACTTATTAAATTTTTCAATTCCACCTATGTGTGAAAATGTAGTAAGATTGAGGAATAATATTTTCTTTACACTTAATGGCGGTCTGCCCCCCACAGAAAACTCCTCAGAAACAGCATATGCCCAATACCGGCTCCACTCGAGCTTTCCCGACCTGAATCGATTCCTGATGCTTTTATTATTAACCTGCAGTTGCCTTTGCACTTCCTCCTCGCTCATCCAGTTTTTAAACGGAAGTAAAAAACCTTGCTTTTTTCTATTCCATATTTCCGACGGAAGAATATCTTTAAAACTCTCTATTAATAAATATTTGCTTTGCTTGTTACCAAACTTTATTTCGCTGCTTATGCTATGAATCGCTTTGATCAAATCAATATCAAGAAACGGAACACGCACCTCAAGGCTATGCCACATACTCATCACATCAGTATCTTTCAGCAATTGCCCCTGCATATAAAAATTACTCTCAAGATACGATACCCTGTTACCATCCGATAATTTTGAAATTTCCTTTGGAACCGTAACAGCACTTAGAACATGATTCACCTCTTTAATATCACAATCCAAAAGTCTGGCAGTTTCCCTCGAATTAAAATATCCTCTGTAAAAAAGATATTCACCAACAGGATCCTTTCTTTTAAGAAAACTTAATTTTTTGTATTTATCCTTTAATGGAAGATTGCCAACACTAAATAAATAATCAGGTACAGATTTCAGTCTCTTTATCAAATTCACCTTTTTGAAAGACGGATATCCTCCCAGTAATTCATCCGCGCCCAAACCCGAAAGAACCGCTTTTAAACCAAACTGCTTGGCATATTTGCAAATAAAATAAGTATTTATTCCATCAGCACTCGGTTGATCCATAGCTTGCAGAATATCTGGAAAGTCCTCTATAAATGTCACCTTGTTCAATACAAAAGAATGGTGTATAGGCTGTACTTTTTTAACAATAATATCCTGGTAATACTGTTCGGAAAAATTCTTATCATCAAAATCAATTGATAAGGTAAACAGGTTATCCTTTTTATATTTCTTTGACAATATTGTTAGGATACTGCTGTCAATCCCCCCACTTAAAAAAAGCCCTATAGGTGCATCTGCAACAAGATGTCGTTCAACAGCACTTTGCAAAGTACTGCGCAGAAGAAGCTTTGCTTCCTCCGGATCATTTATGTTTTCTAAATAATTGTCTTTATAAAAGAAAATCTGCTGTGCCTGCAAAGTACGGATATCAAATATTTTACATGACCCCTTTTCTAAAGAATAAACCTCTTTTAGTGTTGTTGAAGGTTCGGGAATATATCCGTATGTAAGAAATAATATCTTCCATGCATCATTTTCCTGCCATTTATTACCAAGAGCCTTAAACCCCCTGATTTCAGAGGCAAAATACAAACAACTGTCATCGGCGTAATAATACAATGGTTTTATGCCAGCATGGTCTCTTGCCAGTATCAGTTTGCCACGGCGTTTATCGTATATGGCTATGGCAAACATTCCTTTAAACTTCGAAAAGCAACGCTCTTCCCAGCACAAATAGGAATTAATAATTACTTCCGAATCCGATTGTGTTTTAAAATGAAAACCCAGGCTTTTCAACTCATCCCTCAGAGACACGTAATTATATATCTCCCCGTTAAATGTCAGAACCACTTGCTCAGAATCGTCCAACATAGGCTGATTACCTGCATCACTTAAATCTATTATTGATAGTCTTCGGTGCCCGAATGCTATACTGGCACTTTCATCGTAGTATATACCAGCATTATCCGGGCCACCATGCCGCATAGCATCTCTCATAGAAATAGTATCCGCAACAACCTGTCCGGACGCCCTATCTAATATCCCTGAAATACGACACATTATTTATTGTTCTCGAAGGAAATACAATTAACCACAAATAACATTTTTATGAAACAACAGGCGAAGACAAAAAATTATGCATTTTTTTTGCCAAATGGCTTCATCATTCTGCTAAGAAAACTTTTTTTCTTATTCTCATCATAGTACCCGTTATTACCGTATGTTCCATAACTACCGTAGCCATACCCGTAGCCATACCCGTAGCCATACCCGTAGCCATATCCATACCCGTAACCATAGCCACTGCCATTTTGTTGCTTAATATCATTTACAACAATATTAAACTTAGGCAATTTCCTGCTGCTATAAATTTCGTTAACTAAACCCAATTGCTGCTTATATGTATACCCCTGCCGTATCACAAACAATGTGGTATTAGCATATTTACTTAACAATTGCGCATCCGTCACAAGTCCTATAGGTGCGGTATCAATGATAATATAATCAAATTGTTCTTTTAAAGTTTTGAAAAGATTGTCAATTCTTGCTAACATGATTAGCTCCGTAGGGTTAGGCGGCACAGGACCACAAGGAATAACAAAAAAGTCTTCGTGAATACCTGACGGTATTATTATTTGATCGATTTCTGCCTGGCCTATTGCGTAATTAGAAAAACCATTCATGCTATCAAGGCTCAACAATTTTGATATCCTCGGCTTTCTAAGATCTAATTCCATTAATACAACACGCTTATTCGTTAGCGCCAATGTAATCGCAAGATTAATGGCTATAAAGGATTTGCCCTCTCCACTCATATTAGAGGTTAACAGCATCACTTTTTCATCCTTTTCCGTCAAAGTAAATTGCAGGTTAGTCCGTAATGAACGGAATTGCTCAGCCAGCAAACTGCGGCTCCCGGCCTGAACCATTAAAAAATCATCCTCCTTATTGTGTCCTATCTCTCCAATAATTGGTGCTTTTGTTTGACTTAAAATATCCGATTTCAACAAAACACGGTTATTAAAAAGCCACTGCAGATAAACACTGATGGCTGGAATAATAAGACCTAAAAGGAAGGCCGAAAGAAATACCTGTGAACGATTAGGAGAAACCGGGGTCCCCTCACTCTGCGCAGGATCTACAATCCTTGCATCAGCAATTGTAGAAGATTTTGTAATAGCCGTTTCTTCCCTTTTCTGCAAAAGGAATAAATATAATTGTTGTTTTATGGTCTGTTGCCGGGAAATATCCATGAAGATTCGCTCCTTCGATGGCACTAAGGCCATTTGCTTTTGCAAATTGCCGGTTTCATTATTTAGAACAGCAATGTCAGTTTTAATATTCCTTTTTAAAGCCGCAAGACTGCTTTTTAATTCCTGCCTTAATATTTCTAACTGTCTGTCAAGATTCTTAACTGCCGGGTTATCTTCCGTACTGCTAAACAAAAGTCGCTCTCTGCTTAGCTTCAAATCATTATATTTACCTATAACACCCGCAACATTTTGATCTTGCATAACCAAAGTGGCTGAAGGCAATGGCTTATTAATATTGTCACTATTTTGCAAATATTCCTCAAGCGATTCAATCATTTTCACCTCCATCTCCTCGTTCACTACCTTATTTTCAAAAGTATGAGCATCTCCGCTAAGAAAACCACCCATCTGACCAACATAATTGATATTTGTTTTCTTAAAACTCTCAATTTGATCTTCTGTTCCGTAAAGCTCTTTCCCTACAAAATTCAAACGTTCTTCAATAAAAGCGATCGTATTATTAGCGATACGGCTTTTTTCTTCAATATCTTCTTTTTGATAAATATCTATTAACTTATTCAATATAGCCTCCCCTTTTTCTGGCAGGTTATCTTTAACGTTTAATAAAAGTATGCTAACCTGTTTATTAGGCATTAAAACAGTGAAAGCAGACATGTATTGCGCAACGGCAGAAGATATAGGAGATATTGAAATTAAATACTCA
>CAIYVS010000628.1 GCA_903929655.1 uncultured Bacteroidota bacterium
AATTATATTAAAGATAGTTATACTGGTTTCCTTATTTATATGTGCTACCATATTATCACGTGCAGACGTTGTTATTAAAGGAAAAGTAAGTGACGATAAAGGCAAGCCAATACGAGGTGCCAGCGTGTACCTGGAGAATACGCTGGATGGCGGTACAACTGATAGCCTGGGTCTATTTAAATTCAGTACATCTGAAAAGGGTATGCAGACCATTATTGCAAGTGAGGTGAGCCACGAAACGGCAGGCATGCCCCTGGAAATAAAAGGCGACATCAGCGATATTGTTTTGAAAATGAAAGGCAAGAGTCACAACCTGGAGCAGGTAACGATCACTGCCGGTTCGTTTGAGGCATCTAATGATAAGGACAAGACGGTTTTGAAACCACTGGATATTGTTACTACTGCAGGCGCTAATGCGGATGTTGTAAAAGCCCTGCAGACCTTACCGGGTACCCAGCAAACAGGGACAGACAATGGGTTGTTTGTACGAGGCGGCGATGCCAGTGAAGCAACTATTGTTGTGGATGAAATGGTGGTTCAAAATGCGTTTATCAGTGGCCCTCCCGGTGTTACTACGCGCAGCAGGTTCGGAGCGTTCCAGTTCCAGGGGGTGTCGTTCAGCAGTGGTGGTTATAGTGCGCGCTACGGGCAGGCATTATCCAGTGTATTGGAATTGCAAAGTCTTGATTTGCCTGATAAGAGCACGGTAAATCTTGGGTTGAATATGGCGGGTATCTATGCTTCCGGCACCAAATTGTGGAAGAACAGCAGTATTGACGGGGGAGTGAACTATAATAACCTCACTCCATTTTATGGACTGGCAACAAGCAATTTTAAATTTTACGATGTGCCTACCGGTGGTGGTGCCAATGTTAGATATGTGTGGAAACCAAACAAGGATGGAATATTGAAGATAGCTGCCAATGGCACTTATTCCATAAGTGGTATTGCGCTCCCCAACCCTTACGCTTATGATACGACGAGCACAGATGCATACTTACGAAATATGGGCGATACCATTAATTACAAAACAACTGACCAGAATTTTTACAGCAATTTGTCTTACAAACAGATGTTCAAATCCAAATACAGCCTTTATACTGCGGCTTCTTTCAGTTATAACAAAACCAATTTCGACCTGGGGCTGGTGCCTATCAACAGGGATGACAACAGGGAGCAGTTTCGTATTGAAGGGAAAGATTATTTTAACAGCAGGTTGAACTTGCTGGCAGGTATAGAGGTGCAGAACTTTGGGGTATCCAAATCGTTTAATGATACATTTAAGCAGAGTTTTACAGAGACACAAAGTGCGGGATACCTGGAGCTGGAATGGAGCCCTGTGAAATGGTTGGCTTTCAAGCCGGGCTTGCGTTTTGAGAACAGCGCTTTGTTAAATGAAAATGCTTTGGCCCCGCGTTTCTCGATGGCTATAAAAACGAGTGATTATAGCCAGGTGTCGCTGGCGGGAAGTATATTTTACCAGGATGCGGATTACGCTTACTTGCTGGCAGGATTTAAGCCGCAGTTCCAGGAGGCCATACATTATATAGCCAACTGGCAATGGAATAAGGATGACCGTACCTTAAGGCTGGAAGGATATTATAAGGATTATGCGCACCTTATTCTTGAGAACTATTACTATGCACAGAGTTTTGATCCCAACTTATACAGGATAATTGCACCCGGAACGGAAACCGTCAATAACAGCGGGCATGGGTATGCGCAAGGCCTGGAATTGTTCTGGAGGGATAAAAAAAGTGTGAAGAACCTGGACTACTGGATATCGTATAGTTATATAAACACAAAACGTTTGTATGCAAACTACCCGGCTGAGGCTACACCTACTTTTATAGCAGACCATAATCTAAACCTGGTGGGAAAATATTTTATTGATAAATGGCAGACGAATATAAGCGCCACATATACTTTCGCCAGCGGCAGGCCTTACTATAATCCTGCCAATCCTGACTTTCTTGGAGACAGGACCCCTGATTTTCAAAACCTGGCTGTTACCTTTGCCTACCTGCATAGTTTCAGGAAATGGTTTACAGTGTTTTACCTGAGTATAGATAATATTACCAACCAGCACAATGTTTTTGGTTACCGTTATTCTTATGATGGTTCAACACGCTACCCGATGGTGCCTGCACTGTACCGATCTGTATTTTTGGGAGTGAATATGTCATTAACACAGTTTAAAAAGGATGAACTATAAATAAAAAAGCCAAACAATAAAACCAATAAAAATGAAAAAAATTATTTTGATCGCCACTGCTTTAATTTCTTTTACAAGCCTGCAAGCACAGGACTTTAAGGCTACTTTAGAAAAAAACTTTACCATTTTTGATACTTCAAGGGATATTCAACAAAAGGTTGAACAGAGCAATAAACTATCCCTGATCGCAAAAAAATGGAGCAATGAGTGGTCTGCACATTATTATGCTGCTTATAGTAAGGCTTTATTATCTTTTATGGAGAAGGACGAGAACAAAAGAGATGCCTACCTGGATGAGGCAGACAAAGAAAAGGAAGATGCTGTGAGCATATTGGGTAAAGAAAATGATGAGACTTATGTACTGGCAGCCATGATTGCCAATGGCAGGCTGGCGGTGAAGCCTGCAAGCCGCTGGCAGAAATACGGAAAAATATTTGATGAAGACCTGGATAAAGCAAAGGAAATGAACCCTGATAATCCGCGTATATATTTACTGTCCGGGAACAGCAGATTTTATAAACCTAAAATGTTTGGTGGTGGAAAGAAGGCTGCATTGCCTTTTTATGAAAAAGCAGGAGAATTATTTGCTAAAGAAAACGTAACGGATATTACGAAACCTCATTGGGGCAAAAATCAAAATGATTTTCATTTGCAGGAGTGCAAAAAAGAAGATTAGGATTATTAAATATTAAGATGAATGAGGTTTATCCAGGCTTTTATTAAGCCTGGATTTTTTATAATAAAAAGCCCTCCGATTTTGTCGGAGGGCTTAGGCAGGGAAATTGACCATTTCTATTTTTAAATCATAAGAAAAATTTTTTTGCTTAAAAAAGCAGAACCCACTTATGATATTTACCCAAAAGTTATAACAAATTATTCAAAATAACAAGAATATTATTTTGAGTATTGTATTTGAATCTGTTACTAAACGGCTAAAACCTGCATGGGTGCACTAAATTTTATCTTCATTAAAATTGTATGAAATAAAGATTACAATGTATTTTTAATTGTTTTCTACTATTTTTCAATAAAGACCCGGATACTAATATGTTGCGTTTCAAGGACAAATTGCCATATTTCCTGTGTTATCTTACTGCCTTCGTTGCGGGTATAAAGCAATTGCGTGAGCCTGATATTTGGTGGCAATTGCTATCGGGGAGATGGATGCTGGAAAACAGGCAGGTAACACACAGGGATATATTTTCTTACACTATGGAGGGGAGGCCATGGATAAACGTAAAATGGCTTTATGAAATTCTGATAGCGACGCTTGAAAAGATCACAGGGCCTTTGGGTGTGTCCTTATTGCAGGGAATTGTAAATGTTATTATTGTTTTCTTATTGTTCAAGTGCCTGGCAGTACTTGGTAAACATCTTCAGCAAGGAGTTTCAAGATTTTTTTCTGTGTTGGCAGCAGTATTGTTCCTGGCAGTGGTGGAATACCGTATGGCCGGGCGGCCGGAGATGATAAGCCACCTGATGTGTGTGTTGTTTTTATTCGTGTTGCTGAGATCGCCCAAACCTGAGTGGAAAAACATTGTGTGGCTGGTTCCTTTGCAATGTTTATGGGCTAATATACATGAAGGGTACCCGGTGGGCCTGGTACTTATAGGGTCTTTTGTGGCGGGGAATTTATTGGTATGGATACTTAATAAGGACAAAACCTATTTTCAATATGCATTAAGGATATTGGTTGTATTTGTACTTGCGGTTCTGGCCTTGCTTGTTAATCCAAATGGTATCCAGCTATGGAAACAACCTTTTGAAATTTACCGGCAGGTATGGGCGAATAAATACACTACGGAACTGTATTCTTTTTATGTGCCGGAATACTGGACACTGCAGGCAAAAATACATGTTGCTTTACTGGCATCGGTAATATTGTTCTGGGTTTTCAGGATGGTAAGAGATGTTAAAAACAAGCGCACTTCTTTATTCTATACACCTACTTTTGTCTCCTATTTTCTGCTCATTATATTATTCGGTTATCTTTCTTTAACAGCTAACAGGAATATACCCTTTGCGCAGATCGTACTGTTTCCGTCAATACCCATTATGCTGACTTATTTGGTAGCAAGTGTGAAACCAGGCAAGTTTAAGTGGTATGGCATTTTGCAAAAACAATCGAGCTGGCTGGCTGCAATTATTGTTATCGGGTTTTATATAAGTATTATAAACAACAGTTATTATAAGCTGACTAAATCGGTTAATAAATATGGTCTGCATATCAGCTATTTTCATACACCCTTCGGTTCGGCAAATTACATCAAACAGTATCAACTGAAAGGCCCTGCTTTTTCGGACTATTTTATATCCTCCTATATGCTTTGGGCATTGTACCCTGATTTCAAATCTTATATTGACTTGCGGGACCTTGATGTTTTCCCGGTGCCGTTTTTTGAGCAGTATTTTGAATTATATAAAGACAAAAAGAAGTTCGCCGACCTGGATCACAAGTACAATTTTAACTATGTTGTCATTAGTACTTCTCAACTAATAGGCTTGCAGAGAGACCTATACTGGCTGCCTGGATATAATATGATCTATGTGGACCCGGTGGCTGCTATTTTCCTGAAGCAGACCAAGGAAAATATGTATATGAATGATAATGCCCAGGTGCAGAAACCATTTACATGGCCGACAGCGCCGGAAGAGCCTAATTGGGCCTCTTTTATAACTAAGTTGCTGAATCCCAATTATGCCAATCCCGGTGAGGATGAAAAATATGAGCCGGTATATGAAGCCCTCTTTAATAACCAGATGATGAATTATCCGGGGGCAGTAAAGGCGCTCAGAACCAAACTAAGCAATTTTGAGGATGAAGCGATGCCCTATATAACATTAGGGAACATCTACGCGGAGTATGCAAAAGTAATTGAGGATTCTACGCTGAAGCATAAGCTTATTGACAGCGCCAATATGTATATGCAAAGGGCGAAGGATATGAAATAATACAAACGAAGCAAGAAGATAAGATATGGAGCCGGCTAAACAGAGAATAGCAGATTACACATATGAGTTAGCTGATGAGAGAATAGCTAAATACCCGCTTGAGGAAAGAGATAGTTCCAAATTACTTATTTATAGGGATGGGGTAATAGGAGAAGATATTTACCGCAATATTGCTACACATTTGCCCGCAGGAACTTTGCTGGTATTTAACCAAACAAAAGTGGTGCATGCAAGGTTATTATTTAAAAAAACTACGGGTGGTATTATAGAGGTTTTTTGCCTGGAGCCGGGAGATCAGTACTTGGACATACAGGGTGCTATGTTGCAAAAAGGGAAGGTGCAATGGAAATGCATGATAGGAGGTGCGAGCAAGTGGAAGAACGGAATTGAATTGCATATAGCACATACCGGGCCGGACTTTGTTTTGTCTGCAAGTATTATAGAAAGGGCAGGTGGTAATTACCTGCTGCAACTGAAATGGGATGATGAGAGCCTGAGTTTCGCGGAGATATTGCATTATGCAGGCAAGGTGCCCTTGCCGCCTTACCTGCACAGGGAAGCGGAAAGAAGTGATGAAGAAAGATACCAGACCATTTTTGCAAAAGAAGAAGGCAGCGTTGCCGCGCCTACTGCCGGCTTACATTTTACTGAGCGTGTTTTAAATAGTCTAGAAGAAAAACGGATAGATACCGGTTTTGTTACACTGCATGTAGGGGCAGGTACATTTAAGCCGGTAAAGAGCGAGACAATGCTGGAGCATGATATGCACGCAGAATGGATAGAAGTAAATGTGGTATGCCTGGAACAGATCATACAGCACCTTGATAAAGGGATTGTTCCTGTGGGAACTACTTCGTTAAGGACCCTGGAAAGTTTGTATTGGATAGGTCTGAAGATGCTGAACCGTGTAAAAATATAGTAATACTGGCAGGTGTACATGGAAATGAAATTTGTGGTGTCGAAGCATTTGATGAATTAATTCCAGAATTAGAAATTGAGTTTGGAAAAGTTACATTAATCTATGCTAATCTTGAAGCAAT
>CAIYVS010000629.1 GCA_903929655.1 uncultured Bacteroidota bacterium
TCAACAATAATAAAATGATAATAGCTGAACAGGGTTTCATATATCATCTGATTTAGAATGGGTATTATAAAAGTAATAAATATTACTAATAAATTGCATTGCAGATTATATATTTAAATGGGAGTAAATTTCAATTCTATAATTTTTTATCTCACACTGGCACATAATATTGGTTGGTATGTTTACTCTTGCAAACCTGAAGCGGGAAGCTGATATGGGATGTTTAATGTTATCTTTTTTGATTACTAAATATTTATTTATTTTTAATTCAAATTCATCAAACATTTAGTATATTCTCCATTCGTTTCTATTGAAAAAAATCGGGGAAATTGAAAGTGTTTGCCCATTTTTAACAAAACCCACAAAAAATTTTAATCTAAATTTATGGCCTGTCTTAATATATGAATATACAGCGTGCTACGCCTGTAAATGAATTGCTGGCCAAGCTTATCTTTTTAATATTACCTACTGCCCTGGTGGGTTATTTTTTATTGTGGAATGCGAACCAATATTATTCCATATTGCATGCGCAGGCTTTTCAGCAAACTTTGTACCTGGCTGCGGGTATGGGCATAGCGGCTATATTCTATTCTTTCCGTTTTCGTTTCCTGCCCACTTTTGCATTGTTATTATTGGGCTTGTACACGATATACAAAGGTCTGGACCGCCTGTCTGTAAGTGAGTTTGATTCTTTTTTTATCTCGGTGCAGTTCCTGGTTTTTGCGATATTGTTTGGAGCGGGCTGGCTTATAGGCTGGGGTTTTACGAGGTTGCGTTATTGGTCTGTGCTGCTTTCTGCTGCTTTATTATGTTCCTGCATCCTGCTGATAGCAAAGGCCAATGCGGATACTGTGAATGGTTTATTAAAAGCATTCAGCCCGGCACTACTCTATTCGGTATATATTGTTTTTACAGCAGAGCAGATATACAGTTATAAAGATAAGTCGAAAAAATTCTGGTGGTTCCTCAGCAGGCGTCTGGTGTTGTTTTGCATACTTGCTGCATTGCTATTGGGCGGTGTTGTGTTCCTGATGAAGAATGAGATAAAGGAGACTGTTGCCAATTACGGGGGCGGGGGCAAAGGCGGCAAGAACAATATGATGCACAAGAATAAAGACGGCACTTTTGATCTTGACAGCATGATGCAGCCCCGTGCCAGCATCAACAGGGATAAGGAGCTGATGTTTTGTGCACATATTGACAATTATTTCCCCAATACGCAAATACCCAACCCGCTATACCTGACTGCGTTCTACTATACCAAGTTTGATACGCTGACAGAAACTTTTGAGAAAGACTCTACTATACCCTACAATGACCTGTTCGCGCCCGACCCTACGAAGATCCCTTTGTTCTCGATGAAGAGCGATTCCAGTGTTATTAAAAACACTATGGGTGATAAGTTCAGGAAAACAGTGGAGGTGGAAGTGTATACCAAAATGTTATCGCCGGGCACTTTTGTGGCTCCTAATACTGGCTTTTTTGTGCAACCCATAACTGTGGAGAAAGATTTCAGGGAGGAGTTCAGGACTGCCTATAGGGCCAAGAGCTATGTATCTGAACTGAACAGCGCCTATTTTGTTTATAATTCGCCAAAACCGGAGATCAGGAAATTCCAGGAGCAACGTTTCGGGGTATTAAGGGAATATACAGATTATAGTAAAATGGACCCTAAGTTCATGAAATACTATACTTATATGCCCAGCGATGTAAAATACAAGACGATCGCTGATCTGGCAGCTAAGGTTACTGCAAACGCAAAAACTCCTGCTGACAAGATCATTGCCATAAGAGATTATTTTTTATCGAAAGACGAGAATGGTGATCCTTTGTATCATTATACAGATAACCCCGGCGTGCCGGATATACCAAATGCATCTAAACTGTTGTATTTCCTGAATGATAATCATAAGGGTTATTGCGCCTATTTTGCAGGTGCTACTCTGTTCATGTTGCGCTCATTGGGCATACCATCGCGAATAGCTGTTGGTTTTCTTACTGTTGACAGGAGTGATAAAAACAAAGGATGGTACTGGTATTATGCCGACCAGGCGCATGCCTGGGTGCAGGTTTATTTTCCAGGACTGGGATGGCTTGATTTTGATACTACTGTTGGAAATTCGGATGCCAAGGAAAGCCCCAAGCCAGATGGGACCCCACCCTTGCAACCACCCAAAGCATGGCTGGCAGCAGATGGTGTGATTGCCAATATTGATACCTTGAAAAAGACTATGAGCCTTAAAGTGAAACACATGATATTTCATGATAAGGAATACACCCTTGCAGATACTGTACTTGTAAATATGGACCTTAAGATCGCCGAGATAAAACGGGACAGCCTAGATGTGCCACTGAGTACGGTGCAGAAAGGAGAAGTGGCCACAGCAGTATCTTATGCGGAAGCATTTAAAAAAATGGTTGCCGGTGATAAAGAAAACGGTACATCTATCATTGAGCGTTTTCCCGACCCTGCACCTATAGATGAGGTGTACCTGCAACCAAAGGATGTAATAAAAAAGGATGAGCAGCAAGCGATCAAAGCGCAGGGGAAACCCATATCTATAGAAAATATACTTTGGACGGGACTGGGCATTATCGGGGCTATAGTCTTATTTTTATTATTGTTGCCCCGTTTGATACTGGCTTATTATGTTTTTCGTTATAAAAGGGCTGATGCTGCCGGCAACAAATCTTACTGGGCATACAGGGCGGCCAGCTATTACCTGCACCAGGTGGGCTTTATACGAAGCAATATGACGCCTATGCAGTATGCAAGAGACCTGGTTGATCCTAAATTGGGCACCCAATTGGTAAACTTTATGAATGTGTACCTGAAAAAGAAATACGCAAAGCAGGCATTGACACCTGCTGAACAGGTATATGTGGACAATTTCTTAATGCCATTCTTGCAGCGTGTGCGTAAAAGCATTAAGTTTAAAACACGTTTGTTCGGTTTTATCAACCCAGTAAGAAGTGTTAGCTTTTTTGTGGCAGAAGAAGGAATAATTGTTGAATGGCTGAATACGCAATGACTAATTATAGGGTTGTGCAATATATTGGGATCAACAATGTACCCGTAATGCAACATAATATAAGGGCAATTGAGAAATGGGTTATTGAGTAATTGTGTAATTTTTATGTAGGTTTGAGCGCTTAAGAGGATTTTTTAAGTAATTTAAAAAAGAACAAAATAATTGGCAAGAGTAAGCAGATATAGCAATCAGGGCAGGCATAGTAAAAGCAAACCGGGAAGATCGGGGCGCGGCATAAAGATATTATGGTTGGTATTTGTTTTGGGCGTTGTTTCATTAACTGCATTGGTGCTGATGGTAAATGCGGGATGGATGGGTTATATGCCATCTATGGAAGAACTGGAAAACCCCAATAGCGCCATATCTTCTGATGTTATTGCAGCAGACGGAACTATTATTGGCCGCTATTATGTATTAGACAGGTCTACCAGTAATTTCAACGAGATATCGCCTAATGTTATTTCTGCATTGCTGGCTACTGAAGATGCACGTTATTATGAGCATTCGGGCATTGATGCTATAGGAACTATTGCCATTCCGTTTTATGTGCTGACGGGAAAAAAGAGAGGTTCTTCCACTATTACGCAACAACTTGCTAAAAATCTCTTCCCGAGGAAAAATGAAAGCAAACTGACCTTACCGCTTATAAAACTGAAGGAGTGGATCATGGCTGTGAAACTGGAGAAGAACCTTACGAAGAATGAAATCATCACTTTATACCTTAATATAGTTCCCTTCAGTGATAATGTTTATGGCATCAAGAATGCCTCGATGACTTTTTTCAATAAGACTCCGGATAAGGTTAGTGTGGAAGAAGCCGCTGTGCTGATTGCTATGCTGAAGGCCAATACCATTTATAACCCGCGCACACACCCTGCCAGGGCAATGGAGCGACGTAATACGGTGCTGGAACAAATGGCCAAATACGGCTACATATCGGATGCTGAGGCCGGGAAACTTTCTCAAAAGCCGATCGTTCTGGATTATCATAAACAGGATTACCATGAGGGCACTGCTCCTTATTTCAGAATGGTGGTGGAGCAACAGGTAAAGCAGATATGTAAAGACCTGAAAAAGCCTAATGGCGAAAAATATGATATTTATAAAGATGGCCTGAAAATATATACTACACTGGACGTAAAGATGCAGCAGTATGCCGAGGAGGCGGTTGAAGAACACCTGACCGAATACCAAAAAACATTTATGGCCCAGCACTTATACAAGAGCGGGGGTATCTGGGATAACCAGGACGCAAAAAATGTATTGAACCTTACTATAAAGCAGTTTGACCGTTACCAGGATATGAAAGAAATGGGCGAAAATGACGCCCAGATAGACGCGGAGATGAGAAAGCCTGTTAAAATGAAAGTGTTCTGCTGGGGTAAAAACCATAATAAGGATACTGTGATGAGCCCGATCGATTCCATTAAATATATGAAGCTATACCTGCAGGCGGGCTTTATGTGCATGGACCCTTTTACGGGTGAGGTGAAAGCCTGGGTGGGTGGTATTGATCACACCTATTTTCAGTATGACCACGTAAATATCAATACCAAGAGGCAGGTTGGCTCCACTATCAAACCCATTCTTTATTGCCTGGCTGTTGACAATGGATTCTCTCCTTGTGGCACGGTATCTACCGCTCCGCAGGAGTTTCCGCAATACATGGATCACCCTTATGATGCTGACCACCAGAACTATGGAACGGTGAGTATGCCAGTGGCTTTAGCTAAGTCTATTAATAATGCCGCTCTCTATATTGAAAAGCAAGTGGGGATCAATGCGTTTGTTGATTTCATTCATAAATGCGGAATTACTTCCAAGATAGATCCAGTGCCTGCTGCTGCCCTTGGTGTTGCCGACATATCATTATACGAAATGTTAGGTGCTTACAGCATGTTCCCTGACGGAGGTATCAATTCTCAGCCTTATTATATTACCAAGATAGAAGACAAGAACGGAATGGTATTAAAGACTTTTGCACCCGTACAAAAAGAAATCATCAACAGCAGCACCGCTTTCAAGATGGTGAAGCTGATGCGGGAGGTTGTGAACCAGGGTACGGGTCACAGGCTGAGGTTCAGGTATAATTTCACCAATGATCTTGCAGGCAAAACAGGCACTACGAGCAACCAGGCCGATGCGTGGTATATAGGCTATACACCTCAGATCATTGCCGGGGGATGGGTTGGCCATGATGACCGCGTTTTCCGTTTTGGCACAGAAGATATGGGACAAGGCGCGGCAGCGGCATTGCCTGTATGGGCTTATTTTATGAAGCGTGTTTATGCCGACAAGTCATTAAGAATAAATAATGAGAAGATAGATTATGATGCTGTTTTTAAACAACCGGACGGGTTTGATGATTGTGACGTTACAGACCCTGTGAGTGAGGCCCGTAAATCGACTTATGGCAGCAGCAAAAGTGATGCAGAGCCGGTAGAACACACTTCCACCGATGAATGGGGAAATAATGGAAAGTAAATGTGAATGAGTACAAAAGGAAAAATCATTAATGATCCGGTATATGGGTTTCTGCGCTTCCCGGAGCCTGAACTATTACAAATAATTGCGCATCCCTGGTTTCAGAGACTGAGAAATATCAAGCAGATGGGGCTTGCCCCTTTGGTATATCCCGGTGCTGTACATACCCGGCTTCATCACTCGCTGGGCGCCTGCCACCTGATGGAGCGTGCGCTGGATGAGTTAAAAGCGAAGGATATTGCGATATCGAAAGATGAATGTCTTGCGGCCAGAATTGCGATACTGCTTCATGATATAGGACATGGCCCCTATTCGCATTCTTTAGAACATTCATTGGTCGAAGGTATATCTCATGAAACCATCTCTCACCTCATCATGCAAAAAATGAATGTGGAATATGATGGGATGCTTGAAAAGGCCATTGACATTTTTGACCACTCCTATAAAAACAAATACCTGCATCAGCTGGTATCGAGTCAACTGGATGTGGACAGGATGGATTACCTGAACAGGGATAGTTTTTATACTGGTGTATCAGAAGGCGTAATAGGTTATGACCGCATTTTAAAGATGCTTACGGTGCAGGATAACGAACTGATGGTGGAAGAAAAAGGCATCCATTCGGTAGAAAAATTCATTATTGCCCGCAGGCTTATGTATTGGCAGGTATACCTTCATAAAACAGTATTGGGTGCAGAAATGTTACTGATCAATATTTTAAAACGCGCTAAGGAACTGGCAAGAGATGGAGCAGAGTTGTTTGCGACTCCTGCATTAAAACATTTTTTATATAAGCAATTAACAGAAAAAGACTTTAAAGAGGACCCTGAGCATTTAGAAAAATTCTGTCAACTGGACGATTCAGATATTTATACTTCTATTAAAGTGTGGCAGACACATGAAGACAAAACCCTATCTATGCTCTGCAAAATGCTTGTTTTAAGAAAATTATACAAAGTAATCCTCAATTCTCAATCTTTGGCAGAGATTTTGGGGGAGAAAAGGAAACTTGCCGAAAAGATAGAAGGTATAAACAAAGAAAATATTGATTATTTTGTTTTTGGCGGTTCTACTTCAAACAGGGCATACAGCACAGCAGATGAACAAATATTGATAGCACTGAAAGACGGGAGCTCGAAAGATATTTATGAAATTGACAATTCGTTGGTAAATCAAACACTTGCCCGACCCGTTCATAAGAACTACATTTGCTTTATTCAGAGCTGAAACATGGTTAAAATGGTAACATTTATTTAATGTAAGACAGAAATTGTAATTTCAAACGTTCATGCAGTTTACAGCATTACAGATAGCAACCCTCATTAAAGGGAAAATAGATGGCAATCCTGAGGCCAAGGTAAGCCATGTAGCTAAGATCGAGGAGGCTAAGGAGGGTTCTTTAAGCTTTATTGCCAACCCTAAATATGAGGAATATCTATACAGCTCAAAAGCCTCTATTATCATCATCAATGAATCATTGGAGCTAAATGAGAAAATAAGCCCTACACTGATTCGTGTAAAAGACGCTTATAGTGGTTTTGCCTTATTGCTGGAGAAATATAATGAGATCATTTCCCGTAGCGGTAAGCATGGTATCGAACAACCTTCATTTGTTTCTAAAACCGCATCGCTGGGTAAAGACGTATATATAGGTGCCTTTACCTACATTGGTGATAATGTGATGATTGGGGACAGAGTGAAAATTTATCCTGGTTGCTATATAGGTGATAATGTGATAGTAAATGAAGATTCGAAAATATACGCCGGCGTAAAAATATATGATGGCTGTTCCTTGGGAAGCAGGGTTGTGATCCATTCGGGTACTGTAATTGGTGGCGATGGGTTTGGCTTTGCACCTCAAAAAGATGGTTCTTATAAAAAGGTGCCACAGATAGGCAATGTGATAGTGGAGGATGATGTAGAGATAGGCGCCAATACTACGGTGGACAGGGCAACTATGGGCTCTACATATATACGCAGAGGCGTGAAACTTGATAACCTGATACAAATAGCGCATAATGTAGAAGTAGGTGAGAATACTGTGATCGCAGCGCAGACAGGTGTTTCCGGAAGTACCAAAGTAGGTAAGAACTGTGTGATAGGCGGACAAGTGGGCATGGTAGGGCATATACAAATAGCAGATAGCACCAAGATCAATGCACAAAGTGGCTTATCAAAATCTGTTACAATACCCGACACTGCATTAAATGGTTCACCCGCATTTGATTATAAAAGTTCGCTAAAAAGTCAGGCAATTTTTAGAAATTTGCCTGAATTGCAGCAGCGCCTCCTGAAACTGGAAGAAACGGTGCAGGAATTAACAGCAATATTGAGCAATCAAAATCTGGAAATAAAGAAGTGAGTATTGATATTTTAACAAAGACAGATACCAGACAAAAAACAACTGAAACAGTGCAGCAACAAACATCTGCCCAAAACCAGCAAACATTAAAGGGCTCCGTAACCCTGCAAGGTGTAGGGCTGCATACTGGCGAAAAAGTGACAATGACCATGAAACCTGCCAATGCGGGTTTCGGCATCCGTTTTCAACGTATAGACCTGCCTGACAAGCCGGTAGTAAAAGCAGATTGCGATTATGTGGTAGATACATCGCGCGGAACTACAATTGAATATAATGGTGCAAGGGTTAGTACTATTGAACATACTTTATCTGCCCTGGTAGGGATGGGAATTGATAATGTGCTGATAGAACTGGACGGCCCTGAAGTGCCTATACTGGATGGCAGCGCCCGGCTCTTTATAGACGCAATAGAAAGTGTAGGCATACAGGAACTGGAAGCTAAACGCATTGTTTATACCATTGACAGCAATATTCATTATTACGACCCGGTGAAGAATGTGGATATGCTGGCTGTTCCATCCAACGAATACCAGATAACTACACTTATCGATTTTAATTCGCCTGTACTGGGTACACAACATGCTACTTTAAAGCATATTTCCGAGTTCAGGGACGAGATAGGGCCTTGCCGCACTTTTTGTTTCCTGCACGAACTGGAATATTTGCTGGATAATAACCTGATAAAGGGCGGTGACCTGAGCAATGCTATTGTTGTTGTGGACAAAGTGGTGAGCCAGGAAGAACTGAACCATCTTGCAAAAGTTTTTAATAAACAGAAGATCGAGGTGAAACAGGAAGGCATTCTGAATAATATACAGATGCATTTCCCAAATGAACCTGCAAGACATAAATTACTGGATGTTGTGGGAGATCTTGCTTTGGTAGGCTATTCTATTAAGGCGCATATCATTGCCAGCCGTCCGGGCCATGCAAGCAATGTGGAGTTTGCCAAGAGGATCAAACATTTCATCAAAAGGAATAAACATCTTTCTGATATTCCTCATTATGACCCTTCTCAACAAGCCATTTATGATATCAACCAGATATCGAAAGTGTTGCCTCACAGGTTTCCTTTCCTGCTGGTAGATAAGATCATAGAATTAAGTGATAATCATGTGGTTGGGATAAAGAATGTTACTTGTAATGAACATTTTTTTGAAGGACATTTTCCCGGCAACCCCATTATGCCGGGCGTGCTGCAAATAGAAGCCCTGGCACAGGCAGGTGGTATCCTGGCGCTTAATAATTACAGTGACAGGGAAAACTATGATACTTTATTTATCAAAATAGATAAAGCAAAATTCAAACAAAAAGTGATTCCGGGAGATACTTTAATATTGAAACTTGAATTACTGAACCCGATACGCCGGGGCATTTGCGAAATGCGCGGCACCGCTTATGTTGGCAATAAACTCGCTACCGAAGCTGAACTGGTAGCTCAAATAGTTCGAAAAGATAAGAAATGATTCACCCATTAACATATATCCACCCGGATTCCAAGATTGCGCCTAATGTAAAGATCGACCCTTTTACGACGATCCATAAAAACGTGGAGATAGGTGAAGGTACCTGGATCGGGTCTAACGTAACCATCATGGAAGGGGCACGCATTGGTAAGAATGTGCGTATTTTCCCCAGCTCGGTTATATCTGCCATTCCGCAAGACCTGAAATTTAAGGGTGAAGATACCCTTACCATTATAGGAGACAATACTACGATCCGTGAATGTGTAACTATTAACCGGGGCACATCTGATAAGAATAAAACCAAGATAGGCCATAATTGCCTCATCATGGCTTATACGCATATTGCGCATGATTGTGAGGTTGGTAATTACTGCATATTTTCAAACAATACCACGCTGGCAGGCCATATTATTGTGGGCGACCATGTGGTACTGGCAGGTCTTACAGCTGTGCAGCAGTTTGTACGCATAGGTTCTCATGCCTTTATTACTGGTGGTTCGCTGGTAAGGAAAGATGTTCCGCCTTATGTAAAAGCTGCACGCGAACCATTGTCTTACGTAGGGGTAAACTCTGTGGGTTTAAAGCGCCGGGGCTACACGATAGACCAGATCAATCATATTCTTGATATCTACCGCATTCTTTTTGTGCGCGGTTACAATGTTTCCAAAGCACTCAGCATTATTGAAACCGAGATACCTGTGTCTGACGAACGTGATGAGATCATCACTTTTGTGCGCGAAACCGGGAGAGGTATCATGAAAGGTTATATCCGCCGCCACAATGAAGATATGCCTTGAACATATAAGTAAACGTTTTCAAAAACATTGGATATTTAAAGACATTTCTTATTCTTTTAGCCAAGGGGCTGCCTATGCCCTGCTGGGTCCTAATGGTTGCGGAAAGTCTACCCTGCTGCGCATTATTGCGGGAATGCAAGCTCCATCTTTAGGTAAAGTTCAATACAGTATTGAGTCGGGCGAGTCCCTGGAAAAGGAGACTCATACCGGAACCTTAGAGACTAATATGGTTTTTCCTTACATCAGTTTTTGCGCTCCCGGACAGGAAATTGTGGAGGAGCTTACTTTTCGCGAATTCCTGGAATTTCATTTTTCTTTTAAACAGCCTTTACCCGGAATTGATATTCCCGGCATTATTGAGCTCTCGGGCATCAAACAGGCAGCAGATAAACCAATAGCCGATTACTCATCCGGAATGAAACAAAGGGTGAAACTGGCGCAGGCTATTTTTTCTGATACTCCCATATTATTGCTGGACGAGCCTTGCACCAACCTGGATCAGAAAGGAGTGGAACAGTATGAGGCATGGATGGAGCAATACGGAAAAAACCGCCTGGTAATTGTGGCTTCCAACGACCCGAGAGAGTATTTCTTTTGCAGAGAACGTTTGGTGCTGGAGGATTATAAATAAGACTTATAGCACATAAGCAGATCGGTATACTTCCCCGCTGCCATTGCAGCGCTTTTTCTCCCCTATTTTTCGTAAATTGCATATATGGAAAGCTATGTTTTAACACCTAAAAATAAAAAGCAGGCAGAACGTGTAAAAGCGCTTGCTGACGAACTTAATTTGAACATTAGCATTTTGAATGATGAGGATAAAGAAGATGCAGGTTTGCTAAGGGCAATGAAGGAAGGTGAAAAGGA
>CAIYVS010000630.1 GCA_903929655.1 uncultured Bacteroidota bacterium
CATTCTATATCCTGTACAGCGTTATTTTTCTGCTAAAAGCTCATCTTAAGACTCTGGCATATTTTTTTTTTACAATTTGCATTTTATTATTAATTATTTTTATATTTTTGCGGAAAGGAATCCGGGAAAAATAGTTATTACTCATAGGGGGATGTGAGATTTATTGCTTTCGAAATTATTTACTGAAATAATTTTATAGCTTTAAAGATTAAATTGTATTTGAGTGAAACTGTTATTTACTTTTTAAAGAAATTCAATGCGCCCTGTATTACTAGCAATTGCTGCTTTCCTTTCCATCGTCTTATACAGGATGATAAGCCGTGGAGGCAAAACATATTCTTATACCCGTACTCAAACTACTTCACTGTCTGCCGACGGCACTGAACATATTACACAGGAAAAAGAAAAAGGCTCCATCACACTTACCAATCAATCTGCAATTATAGACGGGAGGGAATATTGCTATGCGCCCATGAAAGGACAAGAGGCGCAGGCTGTGCTTGAGTATGATAATAAGATATTACACAGCGTACGGGTGTTGTTGCCTGAAGGTGAAAAACAATTTTTAATTGAACAGGTACAACATTCGATAAAGGGTACTGTTAAGACGGCATAAAAAATACGATTCTTATATAAGGATAAAAACGGCTGATGAAATCATCAGCCGTTTTTTTATTGTGTACCTTTTAAGGGCGTTTATTTCACTTCTTCGTATTCTGCATCTGCTACGCCGCCATCGTTTGCACCAGCATGTTGTTGTTGTTGCTGCTGTTGATCTGCGCCTGGTGCAGCGCCTTCCTGTCCTGCTTTATACATATGTTCGCTTGCGGCCATCCATGCGGCGTTCAGCTCTTCTTCCAGTTTGTCTATTGCGTCCAGGTCTTCTGCTTTGTGGGCTGCTTTTAATTTGTTCACAGCTTCTTCTATAGGCGCTTTTTTATCGGCAGGTATTTTGTCTCCGTATTCTTTCAGTTGTTTTTCTGTAGTGAATACAAGGCCATCTGCTTTGTTCAGTTTTTCAACGCGCTCACGCACTTTCTTATCTGCTTCTTCATTTACCTTGGCCTCATTCTTCATGCGTTCGATCTCTTCTTTGTTAAGACCTGAACCTGCTTCGATGCGGATATTCTGTTGTTTGCCTGTGCCTTTGTCTTTAGCTGTTACATGCAGGATACCATTTGCATCTATATCGAATATCACTTCAACCTGCGGAACTCCGCGTGGTGCCGGTGGTATACCATCCAGGATAAAGCGGCCTAAGTTCTTATTGTCTTTTGCCATGGGGCGCTCACCTTGCAGTACGTTAATTTCCACACTTGGCTGGCTATCGCTGGCGGTAGAGAATGTTTCGCTTTTTCGTGTAGGGATGGTTGTGTTGGATTCGATCAAACGAGTCATTACACCACCGTAAGTTTCGATGCCAAGAGAAAGCGGTGTAACGTCCAGCAACAATACGTCTTTTACGTCGCCGGTCAATACCCCACCTTGTATAGCGGCACCTACTGCAACTACTTCATCGGGGTTAACGCTGCGGTTTGGTTTTTTACCAAAGAATTTTTCTACTACTTCCTGTATCCTGGGGATACGTGTAGAACCACCTACTAGTATCACTTCGTCAATATCGCTTGTTGTCATGCCGGCATCTTTCAATGCTTTGCGGCAAGGCTCCAGTGTGCGCTCTACGAGGCTGTCAGACAGTTGCTCGAATTTAGCACGGCTCACTTTGCGTACCAGGTGTTTTGGTGCACCATCTACTGCTGTGATATAAGGAAGGTTAATTTCTGTTTCCTGAGAGGATGACAGTTCTACTTTAGCTTTTTCTGAAGCTTCTTTCAAACGCTGCCATGCCATAGGATCTTTGCGGAGATCAACGGCTTCTTCTTTTTTGAAGTCGTCTGCCAGCCAATCCATCAGTACTTTATCAAAGTCATCGCCACCAAGGTGGGTATCTCCGTTTGTAGATTTTACTTCAAATACGCCATCACCTAATTCCAGTACAGAGATATCGAATGTTCCACCGCCAAGGTCGAACACGGCTATCTTGCTGTCTTTATGCTGTTTGTCCATGC
>CAIYVS010000631.1 GCA_903929655.1 uncultured Bacteroidota bacterium
AGCCTTACAGACTACAGCGGTGGCGATCATACACAAGAAATACTTACTGCAAAGGGTTACCAGTTTCTGCTATCTGGCGGGCTATCTCTGCCCTGCCGGAACTTTTCAAGCGGTTAAGTTCCTCCCTCATTTGATCTAAAGTTTCCTTAGAAACGTAATTTACACCAGACATATATGCATTGTTTAGTAAAATCAGAAAAAAATACAACGCTCCTGTCTTACCAGAAGCGTTGTGCAAATGCAAATTTACAAAAAATTTTATTTTCGCGTATATCGCAGCGAAATCATATGTACGCCATTAGCCGGGCGCATCGTAGGCCTGTAAGAATAATCAATGGCCAGTACATGACCCTCTCCCAACTTTTTTTGCGCAGTAACACCAACAGCAAACCCTGTAAACATAGTTGTGCTGGTAGATTCGTTGCCAATACCATTTTCATACCTGTATGCAGTACGAAACATTAACATTTCCATAAATGCATACTCAACGCCCACACCCAGATAATCATTGTTAAACGAATTTGACTGGAAATCGCCCATTACTGTAAGCCTGTGTTTAGGAGTATCTTCCTTGCTCTTCAGATGAGATTCATCCAAAAACAAATCATAGGCCATTCCAAAATTAAGATTTGTAGGTAATTCAAATTTATCAGAAGGGTACTCCAAAGTAACATTATAGGATGGAGCTGCTACCGGTTGATTATCTGTTGTAATGGAAAAACCCTGACCGGAGAACCTCATATTTGTACCTAAGTTGCGCAGGGTGATACCAAAATGGAAATTATCCCTCTTACCTGTTACATACTGCACACCGGCATCGAAGCCAGCCCCTGTGGCACTAACATTTGTTACTTGTTCTGAAATAAATGTAGCCGCAACTCCTGCATGAATGCTATTGGAAAATGCTTTTGCAAAGCCGAGCTTGACATTTAAAAACTGGGGATGGTAAGTTCCATAACCTTCAGGATTGTTATAATTGGTCATCGTTATATCACCAAATCCCATGGTCATAATATTAAGGCCAACAACACCTGCGTTACCTATTTTTTCTGCAACGGCGGCATCAGCAACATTCACACCGGAACCAGTCAGATAAATACAATCGGATAAGCCCATGTCCGTTTTTTCAACAAAAGCTAAGCCCGCGATATTATTCTCCATGGCTTCTACACCTGTTACATTAGCAACATTCAAACCAAAAACGCCGGTTGAGCGTGCCCATGGATTTATCAATAACTCCGTAGCACCGGCCTGTCCTGAACGATCTTTATTTCCTGCCAGAGCATTTATTGCTCCCCCGAACAAGCAAACGGTTAGAAAAATACTAAAAAAGAGTTGTTTCATAATTATGTTGTAATCTTTTATCAATTATTAAGCCAAAGCCTGCATTCATTAAATAATATTAAGCACTAATAAGTTGTTATATCTATCGGACGCATACCTCCAAACCAACGCAATATTGTTTCACCTACTCCAGGTAACTGAACATGGATGAGGTACATACCGCTTGCAATAGGCAATCCAACCGCATTCCTTATGTCCCAATCCAGATAAGATACATTAGGGTCGCTCTTGGTTAAGGAACGTATCAAAGTACCATCAAGAGAATAAATATAAATATTAGCTTTTGCCGGCAAATTAATGATCCTCACTTTGGTATCAAAACGGTTTGACTCATAACCGGAATATGCATAATATGGATTTGGTACTGCATATATGCGGTTAATTATGCTGTTCTTATCTGTCTTATCAGTTACAGGAGTTTTAGCCAGGTCTACTGTACTGAACAAATAATCAGGGAAACCATTATTAGGTAATGCTGCATCACCAGAGGGGGTACCCGGCAAATTTGGAGACGTAGAATCTACAAGAGGAGCTGTTCTTGAAATAATGTTAACTGTCCTCCTGGGGTCAAAATAGGCATAAGGCCTTGTAACTCTGAACCTGAGACGTACATCGGAAGGTATAAAGCCCTGGCTGAGCGGTAAATACTGGATATTGCTTGTCCCGTTTAGCAATGGTATGCCAGCCCACTGCACCATTTTCCATCCGGTATTCTGAGTAAAAGTAAAAGAACTGGATATTTTACTTCTGAAAGTAGCACAGGAATCGTACCGGGTGTTCAAAATGTATACAAAATGTTTTCCACCAAAAATCACACTTATATCCCCACCGGTTACAGACGTAGTAACTCTGGACGTAGGATTCCATAGCATATCAGCACCATTATCTGAAGTTAACCATGAGTCTTCACAGAAAGCAATATTTAGGCGTTCGCCTGTTTCCTGGTTGACAGCATATCCCGGGAACCATGACATGCCGGTACTGCTTGAGTCCCATACAGGGTTGCCATTTTTGTCAAGAAGCGGTTTATTGTCAGCACCTAGAGTTCCCGACCATGAAGGGTGAGCCCTTGGAGAAAATTTGCTGGCACCACCTTGTGCCAGTACAGGATCTTCCTGCATTTCAATAACAAGTGAGCGGGTCCATTTGGTCATGTCGCTTGTAAAAACGAGATCTACAGACGAAAGATCAGATAAAGTAGGAATTGCAGATGCCGTAGGTGCCAACGCAAATCCGCATTCAGAACCAATACCGGAATGAGTCCAAGGTGCAACTAATGCCATCGGGCCCCAGGTACTCTTGCTAAGCGAATTATTAGCCAGCATAACAGCATATGCCTGGTTAGGATCTGCTGTATTATCGTTGAAATTACAAGGATTTGTACCAACTGTAACGGCAGTATTACTACCACTTCTTAACCAATTGAGTGCATTACTGTCTGCTGCATCCTGAACACCGCCTAACCATGGTTTTGTAGGATCTGAAAAAGTAATGTCGGAGCTAATGTATCCGTTGCCGCCCGCAGTATTATCGCCGGGGCGCTGTTGCTGTGCAACCGTTACTGATATACCATATTCCTCGAGTATTTGCTCATTAAACACACTCAGGTTTCCTTCGCTGGTAATGGTTACCGGAGATGTAGCACCTGTAGGGTCTGTACCGACCAATGTCCACGTGCTCTTGGTTGCAGAATCACCGAGATCAGGAATACTATGATTTATGGGGCCTGATATTTTAAGCTCCCAATTCATAGCCGGTACCACAACAGGGTCAACCACTTTCACGCCAATCGGACCGCTACCCATACTATAAACAGGATTCATAACCACAGTATGATTAACCGCAGAATCTTCCGATGTTGTATCTAATTGCAGAATGTTCCCTCCGTTACCAGTACCACCTATTCTTGTAATTGTAACACCACTGCCATAATCGGAATTAATAATGGTACCCATATCTCCGTTAGAAGGATTAGGCATACCTAATACGACTTGTATTGGGGTTGAATTTGCACCGTGAGCGCTTGACAGGTAAGGAATATCCTGAGTTGTATCGGCGCCGGAAGGTGTAAAGCCCGGATTATGATGGGCATAATCAAAACGCCAGTCATTGAATGCATAGGCCACAGCAATGAAATAATAGCTCTTGTAATTCACCAGCCTCTTATCATTTCCTGATGCAAATGCATCCTGGTTGATCTCAAAACTATGGGTTATACCACTGTCTGCACCTGTAACCTTCACAGTGGGTATCCATGCAGAATCATTAATAGAGGTGTTTTTGGTCCAGTTGATAATTGTGGAAACACCATCTTTTATATCACATTGAAAAACGATAGAAGCTTTTGTATTATCAATTGCGCCACTTGATGTGTATATCTGGGAAGCAGTAACGCTATTATCTGCCAACTGGTAAACAATATAACCCTGGAACTTGTATAAAGAGTCAGCTTTATGAAGATTGCGGGCTTTTGAAGAGGCCTGCTGATATTGAGACGAGTCTGAATAACCATATTGCTCCCGGTAGTTATTGCTGCCATAATCATTTACCATATAGAAAACAAGGTGCCTGTCGAGCGCCCTGCAGACAAGCCTGGGCGCATTGGGGCCCTCCACAGTTTTAAAATTGTTCTCAAACAATGCTTGTGCCTGATCATCGATAGCCTGTATGCTTTTAAAGCTGGTACTGGGACAACCGCCTACATTAGGTGTCCATACGCAACCAAAAATAATGTCGTTGGATGCTCCTGGTTGTAAAATAAACGGACCAGATGAAAATATCATACGCCTGTCTCCAGGAGGATTCTGAGAGCTACACTCTGACCACTGTGAGTGGTCGGACGGATCGCCGGAGAACACAAAATGGGTTGTTGGACCAGAACCGAAGCCCTTGGACTGAATGCCATAGCCATGAAAATCATCAGTAAAGTGTGCTCCATTCCTGATAGTACCAGTCATGTAACCATAAATCTCGATACCATTAACCGGGTTACCTATTATAGAAAAGTCATTATTGTAGTAGGTAAAGTTCGTCATGCTTAGAATAGAATCCTTGGTTTTCCCTGTAACCGGGTTGTATATTTGTTTAGTCGGTCCCTGAAAGAAATCCATACCTAATTGAGGGATATTTGCACCATAGCTATTTACCTGACCACTACCATCTGTAGAAGAACCATTATAGTCTATCCCCAAACCTCTTAAGGTATCGCAACCAATATAGTCGTCAAACGCCCAGCCTAAATCGCAGTCATTCCATACCGCTATATAAGTACTGTCCATTTCAAGAGGGCCCCTGTTAATAACCCTGTATTTGTAAAATGTAGAGTTATTCAGGAAGTCCTGACTGGAATAAGCAAAAGCGCTTGTCTGCACTTCAACTCCGATGGCTGCTGTTTGTGATTGTAACTTAACATTTCCCTTGTCATTAAATACCCACCAAATGAACTGATCACCTGTAATATCGGGATAATCACCCTGATCCGGCTCATAAATGCCATTATTGTTCACATCAACGAAAGGTGCGTAAGTATGTCCCGGCACCAGGTTAATTAATGCATTATTATTCCCTTTTACACCTTGTGTGTTACCAGTGGCTGGCCAATGATTGATCGCATCGTATGTTGATGCAGATGTAGACTGGCCATTTTTATGCAGGTCTATGAAAGTCTGAATATCTGATTTATTTACTTTCCAGAAATAATCCCACTCCGAACAACCTGCAGCATTAATATCATTATTAATATCAAGCGCTCCCGGCCAATAGTCATTACCATCCTGGCGGTATGTTTGTGCGGCAACTTTCAGCTGGCCCTGGGCATCATATCCACCTATCCAGCATGAAGCTGCAAATTCTGAGCTCTTACCGGAACCTTTAGGTACCTCATAGGCTGCAACCTGTGTACCCTGATTCCACCACATGTCTCCACCTGTCATCAGCCTGGCCCTAACATTATTAATGTCAAGGTCGATAGCTGCAGTTGCGGGCTGGCATCCTGCAGTTGTTTTCAATTGCACCTGTTTATGGTTATTACCCGAAACAGTAACATTAGGGAGGGCTGAAACCTGGGCAACTCCTACAAATCCGACGAGGGCAACAGTTGATATAAACCCTTTTTTATTTAGAAACATCATAACTTATTAAAGTTATTATTATTAAACAATATTAAAAATTCAATTGAAGCCCAATAGATATTTGTCTTGGCAAATTATAATGGCCAGGGTCATTATAAGCAATATTATATAATTGAGTATAAGATAGAGGCGATGTTTGTTGTTGAACAAAATGCTGACCTGTAGCAGATGCTAAATAACCGTTATCATCCGGCTTGCCAGTGTAACCATACACCCCAAGTATATCGCGTGTATTCAACAGGTTTGTGATAAGTACAAAAGCATTCAAGCTAAGGGGCCTGTTAACCTTTATACCCTGTTCGGCATCAGTATGTTTTTTACCTATGCTAAGTGCAAAATCTTTATCAAACTTTACATCAACACCATAGTGCCATGGTAACCTGGAGCCATTTACTCCACCTAAAACTGTATGGCTTATCGCATCTGATTCCTGGTATGCAGTATAAGGCTCCCCGCTTCTTGCAGAGAAAGTAAGGTTCATGCCTGCATTTTGCAGAATATGTTTACCACCTATTTCAGGGCCTTCGCCATCCATAAATCTATAATCAAAATTAGCTGATAATAGATGACGTGAATCTATATTAAGGAAGGAAACATAACGCAGGTTAGGCAAACCAGCCTCTATAAAGTTTTGCAGCAAACCATTTGTGCTTACCTGGCCACTACCTCCGGCATTGCCGGAAGTAGGTGTAGAACCAGTACCTTCTGCAAACGACAAGGTGTAAGCAACAGTAACTGTAAGGTGATTAAACCTGCGCAGATCATATTTTAATGTAGTAGCTTTTGTAGTAGAGAAATCGCGGTTGCCATATGTATAATAAGTTATTGGCCACGCATAAAGATACGGGCGCATAGTGATCATATCCTTACGCTCTTTATAAGACGCAGTAAGTGTAATCGCTGATCTTTCTGTAAGTTTTTGCTGGAAACCAACTTCATAATCAAAAGTAGTAGCCGGTTTCAGATTAGGGTTATTTATAATGGTGTTGGGATTGCTTTGCAGGAAGAAATAGTCTGAAGGACGGGACAAGAAATTAGCATCCGGCCTTTGTGAATATACGTCGTAATGTGCAAAAAATTGAGCATCATCCGCTATTGGGAATGAAAACTGTAACCTGGGTAATATTCTTACCTGTGGTGTATACTGTACAAATGACTCACCAGGTTTAAAAGAAGTGTCCCTTATATTTTCTTTCGGATTTACAAGATAAGGCTGAGGATCGCGGCCACCGGAGTAATTCTTAAGCAAACTGGGATCTTCTATGGCTTTTCCGGTTGGGTCATACCATTGATCACCGCTGCGATAACCAATAATAGAAGGAGAAGAAGAAGTATTATCGTTTACATATACTACATAATTGCCACCAATATTTGTGGGATGAGCACCATTATTAAGTAGGTTTAATGAACCGGAAACCTCGTTTACTGTTTTTTCAGGATAAAATGAATAGGGGTCTATTAGAACACTGGTGTTCGCGTCAAACCTTTCGATACGCAAACCTATATTGAAGTTCATGTCTTTATATGTAAATTTATCCAGTAAATAACCTGCAGTGTAGTTGGGCTGGAAAGGAGCAAGTGGGCGGGTATAATTGCCATTTTTATCTTTAGCAGTCCACCAGTCATTAAAACTTACATTTCCTGTTTGTGCAGATCCATCATAATTATAACCATAATAAGAGGTATAAAATTTTCCACTGTTCCATAATTCATCTGCCGAGAACATGCCTAATGAAAGCTGGTTTGGATTGAGCGTATCTGTTTGCAGAATGTCAGTTCCGTTAGGGTCCAGGCCCAATTTAATACGCAGGTTCCTATCAAATGTAGACTGTGTGGCAGCATTTGCATTTAAAGGATAAACAATAGTATCACTGGCACCAGGAGTATAAGTATTGCCTGTTCCAGCGTGGCCCGGATAGTTTATCTGGCTCAACTGGTATTGTTTACCATCTTTTATCCATATAGGATCAGATTTGTTAACAGAGATATGCGAATTTGCCAATTGCCTCATTAATCCCCAAATACTACCACCGGCTCCGTAGCCATTAGGGTTGGCATATGCTCCGTAAAACGACTGGATACGTTGCTGATAAGTAAGCCCAAACTCAATATTATGTTTAGTATGACCTAATAACAGATCGAAAGATGCATCTACAGACAGAGAATATTGTTGTTGGGTTCTCTTTAAATACAGAGATTGCGATGAGCCGGGGCTTAAAAATTCCTGGTAAGTATAGTTAGGTAAATCTCCGTTAAGCAAGCCGTTCTGAGATTCTATAGTCTGCCTGTCAAGAGGCAAGTTATTGGCGCCTCTCAGGCTATATAATTCACTAGTATAGTTGGCAAGGTCGGGATTTAACTTGCTGGGCGTGAAATAAACACTATCGGGGTTTTGATAACCTTGCAGCAGAACACCTGTGAGTTTCGTAATAGAATCCTGGCCGGGCAAATAATTGGTACTATATTTCTGATAAAACTTACCAATATAGGCATAATCAAAAATATTGTTTTTAAAATTCTGGTCCTGCTGGTTTTGTATCTGTAATTGGTAATCAGCCTGTACACTATAATATGCATTTGAAATAGGGCTATTGGCATTATCAGCCCCCGATTTACCAAAGCGCTGGGTGAAACGAATAAATGTGCTTGCAGTAGTATAGTTGGTAGTTGGAATGGAAGTAGGGGCGAAAAGAACCGCACCTTGAGAAAAATTATTCTGAGACTGGTAGTCCAGATTTCCCGCAGCAGTTAAACTAAGGTTATCAGATATCTGGAAGTCCAGTTTAGCGTGTGCACGAGCTTCCGTGGTTTTATCATTTGGTGCTGCCTTAACAGCATTTAATTGATTAAGTGTTACATACTCTGAATTGTATTGATAAAAAGTTTGCCCTGTTGAAGGATCTATTTGGGCACGAAGCGGGTTTTGCAGAAGGCTATTCAACAGCGAGCTAGGCGCTACATAAGTTGGCAGATAAGAAGGAGACCTGTCATGATCATCATAGAAATCACCACCTATGTTAAAACCCATAACTGGTTTTTTACTGCCATCTTTTTGCGCCTTTTTCACCAATGGCCCTGAAAGATTGAAAGATACGAAGCTGTTGTTATAGCCATCAATTGAGTGCTGAGCCAATATGTCACCTGAAAGTTTGCTGGAAACACCTTTGGTAGTAATATTAATAATACCGCCGGATGCATCACCATATTTTGCAGGTATCCCTGAGCCCATTACTTCAAGCTGATCAATTGAACCTTGGGAGAGGTTAATACCCTGGGCATTTAAGCCATTGGGAGGCGTCTGTTGAACAACACCATCTATAATATATTGTGTACCTGTAGAACGGGCACCACCTATATTCAAGTCATTTCCTTTTTTCGCCTGGTACACACCTGTAGTCTGAGCGGCAATATCATTGGTATTGCGGGTAGTGAGTTTTTCTATTTTTTCAGAAGTGAACTTATTAGAGGCGTTTGGATCGTATTTATCAATGAGGGGAACCCTGTACCCGATTTTAACAAACTCGTTCAGCTTCTTTACGTCTTCGGATAAAGTACCGTTTACTTCAACTGTCTTATCAGGGCTCACAATTACATCAGTTATCTCCTTACCGGTATAACCTGTATAAGAAATCTTAACGTTATAACGACCTGGCTCAATGGGTTTTACTATATAGATACCATCATAATCTGTTACTGCGCCACCCTTCCTGATACCGCCCGTAAACACTTCAATCACAGCGCCTATAACGGGCTGTTTCTTGTCATCCAAAACTTTACCGGTTATCGCGCCGGGTTGTGCTAAAACCGTTCCTGAATAGCCTAAAAGGAGCAATACGAAGAATAAACGTATAGTTCGTGCCATATTCTGTGTTAAAAATTTATTAACCAAATGAGGGGTAAAGGTAAAAAAAACTGTTAATTCTCTTTGTGTTAACAAATATTTTTTGAAAAAAAACCAATTGATGTGTAAAATATTTTTCACGCGTTAAGTATTTTATATAAAAGAATTTCACTCATTTTGTACAACGCTTCATAGCTATATCCTGCAATATGAGG
>CAIYVS010000632.1 GCA_903929655.1 uncultured Bacteroidota bacterium
CTAGAACATTCCCACAAACCATGTAATCATTTCATCACCTCCCAAACGTGATTGACCTTCTTACCCTTACCCCAATAATCTTTCATGATTTTGAGACCAGCCTGATCAATCACGAAACCATTGCGGACAACCTGATCTCAATTTTATGACCGTAAATATCTCTATTAAAATCGAAAATATGTACTTCTATTTTTATTTTCTTTTCTTCTGTTACAGTAGGATTATGCCCGATACTTAACATTCCACTGTAAAGTGATTCATTTACAACTACCTGCACTGCATAAATACCAATGGCAGGAATCAACTGCTCGATATCCGAAGGAGCAACATTGGCAGTAGGGTAGCCGATGGTCCTGCCCAATTGCGCACCTTTCACAACAGTACCTCCCAGGCTGTAATTCCTGCCCAGCATATTGGCAGCTTCTTTTACATGGCCGGCTTCCAGTGCCTTGCGAATTTTAGTAGAGCTTACGGCAGCCTCATCTATGAGTTGGGCAGATATCTCTTTTAATTTGTAATGATATTTTGTTTCAAATTTTCTAAGGAGATCGATGTTTCCTCTCCTGTCATGGCCAAAATGATGGTCATGCCCGATAATAATAGTATGTGGACTAAACAATTTTACAAGAAAATGCGCGATATAATCATCCGCAGATAGTTTGGAAAACGCTTCTGTAAAAGGTGCAACAACAATATGTTGTATCCCTGTTTCAAGAATAAGTTTTGATTTTTCTTCAAGTGGAGTAAGTATCCCTAAATGCTGTTCAGGAAATAATAATTTACGCGGATGCGGCTCAAAAGTGATCAATACACTTTCGCCGTTTACTTCCTGGGCATGCTTTACCACCTCCTGCAGAATAGTTCTATGCCCTTTATGCACACCGTCAAAAGTGCCTATAGTAATTACTGCATTTTTAAAAATAGGTAGATGATCTATGTCTGAAAAAATGGCCATTAATTAATCCGGGTCTGTCATTTTTGAGTATTCATTTTCATTTGCGCTTTATGCGCCACGCCCTTGTATCACGTTTTACCAGCTTATTCCATATTTGCCAACACCTCGTAAAACCGGTAAGCGTCTTCAAAAGTATTATATAATGGCACAGGTGCAATACGTATCACATCAGGTTCCCGCCAGTCGGCTATAATCCCGCTTTGGCTTAATTTTTCAAATACTTCCTTCCCTCTTTCCTTAAAGAGCAAAGACAGTTGACAGCCTCTGCGTGATGGTTCAGCGGGAGTAATAATTTCAAAAGGCAGATGGTTTATCAGCTTCAGTAAATATTCCATATATCCTGTAAGCTGTTCACTTTTTTCGCGTAGCGCCTGCATACCTGCCTTATCAAACAGGTCAAGAGATGCATTGTGTGCCACCATATTAAAAACCGGGGCATTACTCATTTGCCAGCTTGCAGCGCCCTTTTGCGGAACAAAGCCTTTCTCCATTTTAAAACGTGTCTTTTCTTCATTGCCCCACCATCCTGCAAGACGAAAAAATTTAGGGTCATTGCCATGATGCTCATGCACATAAATACCTCCCACAGCACCGGGACCAGAATTCAAATATTTATAGGAGCACCAGCAGGCAAAATCTACAGTCCAGTCATGCAGATGCAAAGGTATATTGCCCACAGCATGTGCAAGGTCATAACCTGCATAGGCGCCGGCTTTGTGGGCAGCTTCAGTTATCCGTTCCAGGTCAAAATATTGTCCTGTATAATAATTTACACCCCCTATCATTACCAGCGCAAGCGATTCACCCGCTTGCTCTATGGCAGCTATAATGTCATCTTCTTCTATGATATACGCATTATTGCGGGGGCTTATTTCTATAATGGCATCATCTGGTTCAAAACCATGCATGCGCACCTGTGTCTCCACCGCATATTGGTCAGAAGGAAAAGCGCCGGCCTCCATAATGATCTTATAGCGGTCCCTGTTTGGCCTGTAAAAAGAAGTCATTAATAATTGCAGGTTCACGGTCAGGGTGTTTGTCGCTACTACCTCATCTTTGTGTGCACCTACCAGCTTTGCCAGTCTTTCTGAAAAAAGATGGTGATATGAAAACCACGGATTACGTGCACGAAAATGACCTTCTACTCCATACTTCCCCCAATCGTCCAGTTCTTTCTGCATCAGGTAAGAAACACTCCTTGGCTGCAGGCCCAGCGAATTGCCACAGAAATAACGTACATCATTATCTTCATGTTGCGGAAACAAAAAACGCTCCCGGAAAGAGTATAAGGTGTCTGTTTTGTCCAGGTCCCTGGCAAACTCCAAAGTATTTTGATATGAAGA
The DNA here is from genome assembly GCA_903929655.1 of uncultured Bacteroidota bacterium. GTDB lineage: Bacteria > Bacteroidota > Bacteroidia > Chitinophagales > Chitinophagaceae > JABDGU01. The sequence goes on from CAIYVS010000632.1 coordinate 2,299, forward strand.
CGACATCTGTTTATATTTGCGCGCAAAAATAGCTGATTAAGTTGATAGCTTGGTGAATAAACAAAAATCAAAGCCGGGAGCCAATAACAGCATTATTTATTTCGAAATTTTTTAAAACGTTTTATTATGAGAAAAATATATTTGGCATTTGTAATCCTCACATGTTCACTTGTATGCAATACTCAACTTAAAGCCCAGGAAATAGGTGCAGGCATACGTTTATCTTCACAGGCCGGTTTTACAGGCAAGTTCTTTTTAGATCAGCAGCAGGCAATTGAGGCTCAATTAAATTTCAACGGCTACGGTTACGATCTCGTTGGCCTTTATGAATATCATATGGAACTATCTGCCCCGGAATGGCGCTGGTATTTCGGCGGAGGAGCACATCTCGGTACATGGAACCATGCCGGAGTAAATGCTACCTTGATTGGCATTGACGGGATCATCGGTATAGAATACCTTATTCAATCTGTTCCCATCGGTATTTCGGTAGATTTTAAACCAGCATTTGATTTTAGTAATTATGCAGACAATTTTATTGCACATAATACTATTGGCATAGCTGGCCGCTACTATTTTAAAAGGCACGCCGCAGCCAAACCTGCTGCTAAATAGCATTTTCTTATCCTGATATTGTCAAAAAATTGTTATTTAAATCAAGCACAGGCCCCAAAAGCCTGTGCTATTGGTTTTGTGCATATTAATAGCGTACTTTTGATAAAATTTTTCAAAAATGAAAATAAAACCGTTATATGTAATACTCGGTATATTACTGCTAATCGTATTGGTTGGTGGTTGTGGTTTTAATGGTATGAAACAGCAAAGTCTTGAAGTAGATAACACATGGGCAAAAGTTCAAAGTGCATATCAACGTAGAGCCGATTTGATTCCAAACCTTGTCGCCACTGTAAAAGGAGCTGCCGAATTTGAAAAGTCAACTTATGTAGAAGTAGCAAATGCCAGGTCTGGGAACTTAAAAAGTCTCACAGAGGTAAGTGCTGATAAATTAACTCCGCAGCGTTTGGCAGATATAGAAAAAGCAAGTAACGATGCCCAATCTGCGGCAAGAATGGCAATACATGTGGCTTTTGAACAATATCCGCAATTAAGAGCTACTGTAAATTTTCAAAGCTTACAGGACCAATTGGAAGGTACTGAAAACAGGATAAAAACATCAAGAGATGACTTTAATGATGCCGTAAAGAATTATAATTATAAAGTAAGTTCTTTCCCGAATAATATTTTAGCGTCCCTCTTTCACTTTAAGGAAAGGCCAATGTTTCAGGCAGATCAAGGTGCAGAGAAGGCCCCACAAGTAAAATTTTAAACAATTAACTTGTCAACTAATCAACTAGCCACATGTTCATCCCCTTTGTAAAGAAAAAACCGATGCTCGATGAGGAGTCACAACATAAAGTTGTGGGCTGCATCAAAGAGGCGGAGGCACGCACAACAGGGGAGATACGTGTTTTTGTAGAACATAAATGCCAGTACATGGATGCCATGCATCGTGCTCAGGAACTATTTGCAAATCTTGGTATGGCCAAAACAGAAAAGCGCAACGCGGTGATCGTTTATATGGCCTTAAAAGACAGGCAATTTGCCATATTTGGTGATGTGGAGATTTATCACAAGGCAGGCGGCGCCACATTTTGGCAAAAAGCTGCCGAACAAATGAAAATCCATTTGAAGAATAATGACATAACGGGCGCTCTTTGCACAGCTGTAACCGAGCTGGGCAACGCACTGGCACAGCATTTCCCCTACGATCCGGCCATTACAAAAAATGAATTACCTGATGAAATCGTTTTTGGAAAATGACCAGTAAACCTAAATTATTCATTACGCGCTTTTGGACATTACTTATCCTCTTAGTCTGCATGCAATTCAAAGTATTTGCAGGCGATAAAGACTTTCCACCACGTCCCGATCCGCCGCAACTGGTCAATGACCTGGCACATATACTCACCGCCGATCAGGTTACGCAATTGGAGGCAAAGCTGGAAAATTATGCTAATACTACTTCTACACAGGTCGCAATTGTAACTATAACAGATATTGGAGATTATGATATAGCAGAATATGCTACCAAGCTATTTAATAAATGGGGTATAGGGCAAAAAGATAAGAAGAATGGGGTACTTATCATTGCTGCAATAAACAACCATAAGATTAATATTTCAACAGGTGGTGGTGTACAGGGCGATCTTACTGATGCACTCTGTGGGCGCATTATTCGCAATGAAATGACTCCGCCATTTAAACAAGGTAATTATTACGAAGGTTTTTCACGTGCAGCAGATGCCGTTATTGCCGCTACCAAAGGCGAATACAAAGCAGATGGCAAAACTGGTAAAAGAGATATCCCCTTAAAATGGGTAATAGCATTAATTGTCCTCATATACCTCGTCCTTTGGTTCCTTAGCAAGATTGGCGGCGGCGGCGGTGGTGGTGGCTCGTACATGAGTGGCCGTGGCTTGGGCGCATTTGGGGCTGGTTGGTTCTTAGGCGGCGGTGGTTTTGGTGGTGGCGGCTTTGGCGGTGGTGGTAGCGGCGGCGGCGGTTTTGGTGGTTTTGGCGGCGGTGGCTCCGATGGCGGTGGCGCCAGCGGAGGTTGGTAAGAACACCACCAGTGTCATGTCAAATTAAATTTGTTTTTCTTACTTTGGGAATTGTCCCGATAGGGACATTATATTGGTAGAAAATATGATAAAAATATTGCCCGTCCCGTATGGGACGGTATCTTTTATTAGACATTTTATGCTTGACACGACACTAGTCCAAAGCTTCAGTGAAAAACAGAGCCGACAAGTTAAATAATTGTTTAACCTGCATGTGAAAATCACCTATTTATTATAATAATCTGCATAGCCACTGATATGCTGGCTCATCAGTTTTGTTTCAAATGTTGATGATCCGGGATAGCGTATAGCTATTTCCCACATAGGTATATTTTGCCTCTTTTTTTTACTACCTTTGCCCCCTCTTATTAAATTTTTGATTCTTTTTCAGACGATGTTGCAGGAAGCGCCGGTAAAAATAAAGTGGCATACATTCATGTATGGGCGTGTACGTGATTACGGCCAGTTATTGAAACCCAACCTTAGTTTTATGGTCGTTTTTTCCAGTGTGGTTGGTTATTTAATGGCCCCCCATACATTCTTTGCCTGGAAAGAAGTGATCCTCCTCTTTGCCGGTGGCCTTTTGGTTACAGGCGGCGCTAATACCATCAACCAGATCATTGAGCGCTACAGCGATGCCTTTATGAAGCGTACCATGACTCGTCCTTTGCCGGAAAGGCGCATGGGTATTGCTGAAGCCTGGATATTCGCTATAGTAACAGGCCTTACGGGTGCCTGTTTGCTCGGTTTTTTCTTTACACCCCTTGCAGGCATACTCAGTTTTATTTCTCTTTTGCTATATGCATTTGCCTATACGCCAATGAAAAAAATACACCCCATTGCAGTTTTCATTGGGGCCATACCGGGGGCTTTACCACCCCTTATTGGTTGGACAGCCGCCACAGGCAGCATTGGCCTTGGGGGCGTAGTACTGTTTCTGTTTCAGTTCTTCTGGCAATTTCCTCATTTCTGGGCTATAGCATGGGTTGGTTATGACGATTATAATAAAGCAGGCATCAACATGCTTCCCAGCAGGGAAAAAGAAACAAAATTTACAGCCATACAATGCATGTTCTACAGTCTTGTTCTCATTCCTTTAGCCATCATACCCCGCACAATAGGCATGTGCAGTAACATAGGTATGTGGATCGTAATGGCATGCGGCATAATGTATTTTGCAGCATCATTTGTTTTTTATCTTAATAACGACCATAAATCAGCAAAACGGGTAATGTTTACATCCTTCGTTTATTTGCCCGTAGTATTGTTGGCCCTCTTATTCACTAAGATGTAATGAATATTTTGAATTTTTGAATTTATACTTTTTAATTAACATGGATACTGTAGCACAAAGAAAAAAAATACATCCTCAAAAATTTGCTATGTGGTTAGCTATGGCAAGCATGACCATGATGTTTGCAGGCTTTACAAGCGCCTATATGGTGCGCGAGGCGCAAGGCAATTGGGTATATTACAAACTGCCACCCATCTTTTGGTTCTCAACTTTTGTTATAATAGTAAGCAGTTTAACCATGATGCTGGCCGTAAAAGCTTTCAAAAAACGCCTCATGCCCAGGTATAGGCTGCTTATCACCATTACCATGATATTAGGTGTTTTATTCGGTGTTTTACAAATGATAGGGTTTAAGCAATTATACGGCTCTAATATCAAACTAAATGGTAATCCGAGCGAATCTTTCTTATTTATTATTACAGGTGCGCATCTTTTGCATATTGCAGGTGGTATAATTGCATTATTAATTGTATTTTTCCGCGCTTTTAGAACGCGCATAAAGGTTTATAATGCCACTGGTATTGAGATTGTAACCTCTTACTGGCATTTTGTGGATATATTGTGGATATATTTATTTGTGTTCTTTCTGGCAAATCAATAAAATTCTTTCGAAATTCGCGCAAACTTAAAATTAAGGAAAACATAAAATAAGCTATGGCACAAGCAACAGCAACTAGTATTACAGAGTCCAAGGCATGGGGTGGAGGTCGATCGCCATTTAATGTGAGTTATGGTAAAATGATGATGTGGTTTTTCCTTATGTCCGATGCTTTTACATTCGGGGCGCTACTTATTTCTTACGGAACTACACGTTTCTTCAGCGCTGTTTGGCCCGATGCAAATCAGGTATTCAAGTCCTTCCCTTTCATGGGCGAGACCAATCTGCCCCTCTTGTTTGTAAGCTTAATGACATTCATACTCATCATGAGTTCCGTTACCATGGTGCTAGCAGTACATGCAGGACATTACGGTGATCGTAAAAATGTTATCAAATGGATGCTATGGACCATCATTGGTGGTATAGGCTTCTTAAGCTGCCAGGCCTGGGAGTGGACACACCTGCACAGCGAAGGTGGCTGGTGGGGTTCTTTCACAGACCCTTCTACGCCCGTAAGTGCTTTTGCGCATTTCTTCAATCATCATAAAGAATCAGTAATGGCTGCATTACCCGCACATGGCATGCAGGCCACTCACGATTTTTTCAATTACTTTTTCACCATCACAGGCTTTCACGGAGGTCACGTATTTTCAGGTGTTGTGTTTAATATCCTGGTATTGGTTAACACAGTAAATGGTGTTTACCAGCGCCGCGGACATTATGAAATGGTTGAAAAAATAGGTCTTTACTGGCACTTTGTAGATCTCGTTTGGGTATTCGTATTCACTTGTTTCTACCTGCTTTGATCCCCGGCTCTAAAGCGACCAATAAATTTTAAACAATAAAATAATAAAAAATATTTTCAGCATGTCAGCTCACAACCAACACACAGTTCAAAGCTTATACGAAGGAGATCAATCTAAACTCTATTCAGGCATTTTGCAGCATCATTCAGATGTAAATTCCACTGAGAGCAAAACCCAGGTGAAAAAGATATGGAAAGTGTTTTGGGTATTACTGGTAATAACCATTGCAGAAGTGATAATGGGTATGTTTTTCAGCCACCAGATGCCCAAAGCCCTGGTTGCATTCTTTTTCCTTGCATTAACGCTTTTAAAAGCAGGCTATATCATTGCAGTATTTATGCACCTTGGTGACGAAGTCCAAAACTTCATTATCACCATGGCCATACCAATTACATTGTTTATCTGGTTTATTATTGCTTTCCTTGCAGATGGTAGTTTCTGGCTGTTTATGAATACCACATCGCCTGTCAGGTAGTGTACACATGAATAATAAAAGTTCAAAAATAAAAAGAGTATTTATGGGATTAGCGGTAGCAGTTTTGCTACCGCTTTCTTGTTATTTCATGGTAAAGGAATTGTCAAATGGCAAAGTCCACATGCCCCGCCATTACATCCTCGACAAAGTAGATACCATAAAGTCCGGCGGCAAAATAAAATACGATAGCATCTGGCATAAAGTGGCAGACATTACCCTCACCAACCAGTTAAATGCAAAAGTCTCACTTAATAAAGACCTGCATGGCAAAATACTCGTAATAGATTTTTTCTTTGTCAATTGCCCTAACGTATGTCCCCGTCTCACAAGCAATATGTCCCTCTTGCAACGAGCCTTTAAAAAAGACCATAAGAGGGAAAATCCTGTTGAAGTGAATTTCCAACTCATCTCCATCACCGTAAACCCCACCGAAGATTCCGTACCCGTATTGCGTGCCTATGCCGATCATTACAAAGTAAACCACGACCACTGGTGGTTTCTTACAGGCGATAAAAAAAGTATTTACGATTATGCCCGCAACGAACTGGGCGTAATAGCAGAACCCGGCGACGGCGGCCCTCACGATTTCATACACACCGAAAAGATCGTCCTCCTCGATCAGGACCGTAACATCCGCGGCTACTACAACGGTCTCGACAGTGCAGAAATAAAACACTGCGCAGATGACATCATCCTGCTTACATTAGAGAACAAGAAGAAATAAGATCGTTTAATTTATATTTTTTCGAATATAAATTTTTATACCTTTACATACCCTCAATATAAATCTTATGAAACAATATTTATTTGCATCAATATTGTTGCTTATCCTCCAGCCCCTATCGCTTCATGCTAAGGAGAAACAGAACTTTTCAAAACACAGCCTCTGTTTCATAGAAAACAAAGGCCAGCTTACAGACCAATTCCACAATCCCCGCAATGATATTGATTTTAAGATGGATGCTGGCAATGGCCTCAATATTTTTATAGGCAATGGACAACTTCACTATCAATGGTCAAAACCAATCAATACAGCCCAAAATAAATTCTGTCATGGTGAGCCAAGTCGAACCATGACTGCTGACCTAAACTCCAAAAGCTATATCGAAGATTCCATCGCCACCTACCGCATGGACGTAACGCTTCTCAATTCAAACCCCAATGCAGAAATAATAAGAGAAGAAAAGCAGGACTATTATGAGACTTATTATACTGCGCCATTTAGTCCTGGTAAGGGAGCTATTGTTTATAGCTACAAAAGAATAACATACAAAAATATTTACCCTTACATAGACTGGGTGCTATACATAAATAATAATTCAGCAAACACCTCCCTCTCCCTTGGAGAGGGCCGGGGTGAGGCTATAGAGTATGATTTTGTAGTGAGACCAGGAGGAAATGTGAAAGATATACAAATGAAATATGGAGGAGCAATTGAACTGGCGCTGGATAATAATGGAGGAATTAATGCAAGAACACTGATGGGAAGTGTGCAAGAACAAAGACCATATACTTATGAAAAAGAAAGTAAGAATAATATAGTATCGAAATTTGTTTTGAAGAATCACGTTTTGAGTTTTGAAACAGGAAATTACAATGGGACACTTGTGATTGACCCTGCATTAAGATGGGCGACTTATTATGGGGGCTCAAATAATAATCAGGGGTTTGATGCGAGCTGTGATGTGAATGGCAATGTATGTATTACAGGTACGACAAACAGTACCAGCAATATAGCTACAACTGGGGCCTATCAAACTTCATTGGGAGGTAGCCATGATGCTTTTGTTGCAAAATTCAACAGTGCGGGGGTAATGCAATGGGCCACATATTACGGAGGGACGGGGAATGATAACGGATATGGAATTGCCTGCGATGGAAGCAATTCCATATATATAGCAGGTCAAACCAGCAGCACAAGCAGTATAGCAACGGCCGGGGCTTATCAAAGTGCTTTAGCAGGCGGATATGATGATTTTTTAGCAAAATTCAGTAGTACGGGTGGCCTGCAATGGGCTACCTATTACGGCGGTTCTGACACGGAAGGTATAGGAGGGATTAGCTATGATGGAAACGGAGGTGTATATATTGACGGGTATACAAAGAGTACTGGGAATATAGCTACAAGTGGAGCATACCAAACTAACTATGGCGGAGGCTATTGTGATGGCTTTTTATCAAAATTCAATAGTACGGGAGCATTGCAATGGGCTACTTATTACGGAGGATCGGATACTGATCAAGCAAAAAAAGTAAGCTGCGATGGGAGCGGAAACGTCTATATAAGCGGCTGGACAAATAGCAACAGCAATATTGCTACCAGCGGGGCCTACCAAACTACTTACGGCGGAGGCGCTGAAGATGCTTTTGTTGCGAAATTCAGTAGCGCTGGTGTACGACAGTGGGCTACTTATTACGGTGGTAGTTCAGTGGACCTAGGATGGGGAATTGCCTGCGACGGAAGCAGCAATGTATATATAAGCGGAACTACTTATAGCACCAGTAACATAGCTACAAATGGGGCCTATCAAACCAGTTTAGGAGGAATGAGTGATGCTTTTGTCGCCAAATTTAATAGTAATGGTTCTATAATATGGGCCAGCTATTATGGTGGTAGTGACCAGGAGGCAGGGTATGGATTAGCCTGTGATGGACGCAATGCTGTATATATAACAGGTCAGACACAAAGCACAAGCAATATAGCAATAGCAGGGGCCTATCAAACCAGCTATGGCGGCAGTATAGATGCATTTTTAGGCAAATTCGATAGCTCAGGAGCACTAAAATGGGGTACTTATTATGGTGGGAGTAATTTGGACGAGGGACATTCTGTTGTATTTTTTGGGAGAGGTGACCTTTACATCTGCGGTAACACCCTGAGCACAAATAATATAGCGACAGCAGGAGCTTATCAGACGACATTATCAGGAGGCACAGAGGTTTTCCTGGCTAAATTTATTTTAGATACAGTGGTCAGTATTGGGCTACCATTTACTGATACTTTGTTTTGTACGGGAGATACCTTCAGTCTTGTCTATATAGTAAACGATACATTTAACACCGGCAATATTTTTACAGTGCAATTATCTGACAGCAGCGGTAGTTTTACAAACCCGGTGAATATTGGTATTGATACTGCTACGTTGGGAGGTGGCATATTATGTACCATACCTGCCAGTACCATAGGAGGCATACACTACAGGATAAGGATAGTGGCCGGCAACCCGGTAGATACATCTGATATGGATGAACTGAATATCAAAATAAAAGGCATACCTGCACATAGTGTGAGCTATAATAATGCCTGTTTGGGAGATAGCCTGCACCTAATAGATACGGCTGTGAACTGTAATATTTATGAGTGGAGCGGCCCAAATGGTTTTGGTTCCAATCTGCATAACCCTGTCATTGCCAATGTGGCTTATACAGACGGTGGCATGTATTATGTTACAGATACTTTCCTGAATGGATGTAGTGCAACGGATTCTGTGCATATAATTATAATGCCAAGCCCCGACAAGCCTGTGGCCAGCAGTAATAGCCCTATATGCACGGGAGACAGTTTGAAGTTGAATGCTACGGATAGCACAACGGGAGTGAACTGGCTATGGAGTGGACCTAATAGTTTTAGTTCCACAATACAAAATCCACACAGAGCCAATGTGCCACTTATTGATTCAGGTGATTATATTGTAAAAGCCATATTGAATGGCTGCAGTGCAAAAGATACGGTACATGTGACAGTTATTTCCAACGCGGCACCAACAGTGGGTATCAGTTCACAACCCACCTTAATAGTTGCAGGGCATTTAGATACGTTTACTGCTGTGGTAAGCAGTGGTTGTGACAGCCCGACATACCAATGGTATATAAACGGGATTAAGATGTCTGGAGCCACAAGCAATCCTTATCATGCCACTTTGTTTATAGGTAATACCATATCTGTAAGGGTATATTGTCATGGTGGATGTGCAAGCCCTGATTCTGCAATAAGTAATAGTTTGACAACGACAGGAATTACCTCCCCAGGCCTCTCTGGAGGTGAAGTGGCAATTTATCCGAATCCTGCAAGCTCCGTTTTGTATATACAGGCCCAGGGAAAAGTAAATGTGAACATCACGGACATAGAAGGCAAAGTATTGTTACAATATACCTCCTCTCCTTTGGAGAGGCCGGGAGAGGTCAATATCAGCAGCCTGGCTAATGGAATATATTTAATAAGAGTTTATGATGATAATGGCCTCCTGCTGAAAATAGAGAAATTGCTGAAAGAATAAAAGCTTCATCTTTCTTTGCGCCTTTGTGTCCCTGTCTGCCGACAGGCAGGTTTGCGCTTAAACCTTTACTCCCAGACTTACCACTTACCACTTACGACTAAAATGTGCATATCTTTTTTTGCCCAAAAACCTCTAAAAATCTTACCTTTGGCACAAAATTGGACCCTTTTTAGAGGGGCAATTTATCTAAGTTCTTTTACATATTTCTTTCCCTTGCAATTTCCTTAAGACTTGCATTTTCCCATTTCCTCTTTTTTAGCGAAAAACGGAAAATATCAATATTTGCTTGGTTTAATCTATTGATTATCAATTAATTGAAATAGAAACATTTTTCCGCTTGCGGAAAAAAGCGGAAAAAAGCGGAAAAAAGCGGAAAAAAG
>CAIYVS010000633.1 GCA_903929655.1 uncultured Bacteroidota bacterium
ATCCCGGAATATTATTTATCCGTGGGCTTCACCCACGGCTATTCATATTGAAGCCCTTCAGGCTTATCCAACAATATGCCGATTTTTGAAATTAAATTTGTTATAAAATAACGATTTTGATGGCCTCCTATTATCAGGCGAGTTCTTTGTCCTGATAAACCTTTATCTCATTATAGAGTGTATCCCGTTCCACAGGTATTTTTCCTACGGCTGTAATGAGATCGCAGAGGTTTTCTGTGCTCATGCTTGGGGTTTGCTCTTCGCTGCCTGCCATGGAGTATATCTTCGTGGTATCGTCTATTGTCCCATCCAGATCGTTAACACCAAATGCTAAGGTGAGCTGGGCTGATTGTCTTCCCAGCATGGGCCAGTAAGCCTTGAGGTTCCTGAAATTGTCCATAAAAATGCGGGAGATGGCATATAAGCGCAGATCTTCCACAACCGATGCTTCGGGTATATGAGACATATCGTTGTCCTTATTGCGAAACTTTAATGGAATAAAGCAATTAAAACCGCCGGTCTTATCCTGCAAATTTCTGAGGCGGCTCATATGGTCTATGCGGTGTTCGTATTTTTCTACGTGGCCATACAGCATGGTAGCATTGCTATGCATGCCTAGTTTATGTGCAGTTTCGTGTATGAGCAACCATCCATCGGCATCTACTTTATCTGCGCATATTTCCATGCGGACCTCCGGATGAAATATTTCGGCCCCGCCTCCAGGCAAGGATTGCAGCCCTGCTTCTTTCAGTTTCTGCATGCCTTCCTCCACACTTAATTTAGCCTTCCTGAACATATAATCCAGTTCTACCGCAGTAAATCCTTTTATGTGCAGGCCGGGGCGGTGTGCTTTTATTTTCTGTATGAGTTCGCAGAAAAAATCAAGGTTCATTTTGGGGTGCACGCCACCAACAATGTGCACTTCTGTTACGGGCTGCCCATCATATTTACGCACCATGTCCAGCATCTGTTCCATGCTCAGTTCCCATCCGTCGTCGCGGTGTTTATATAAACGCGAATAGGAACAGAAATTGCAGGTGAACACACAAACATTGGTTGGCTCAATATGAAAATTACGATTAAAATAAACCTTGTTGTGATGCAGACTTTGCGCAACATGGTTGGCCAGAGCACCTAAAAAACCAAGTTCGCCTTTCTCGAAAAGCAGTAATCCCTCAGCCTCAGTAATGCGTTCTTTATTCTTAACTTTTTCTGCAATTTGCAGTAGTCCTTTGTCCAGGCCGGATTGTTTCAGTATATCAGCTAAATTAAATATCTCTGTAGTCATTGTCTTGTGCTTAAAAAACATGCAAAGCTACAAAGTATTTCGTCACAGAATGATGACTTTCCTGATATCGGTTTTCGTGTCAAAATGCATCTTTATTATATACATCCCTTTTCCGTATCTTGACAAATCAATAGGGTAGTAAGTAGTTGCCTGATTGGAAGTATTTATGTCCATTAGGTGTTGCCCGGCAATATTATATACACTGATAGATTCAAAACCTTGCGGCAACTGGCTGAAGTTTACGTATGTTATTCCTGTGCTGGGATTAGGACCTAAATAAGGTGTATTATCGTAATTGGCGGAGCTATCGGGATAATTCAATAACTGAGGATAAGAAGTTAAAGAATGAGATTCACCACCAAGCTGAATATAACTATCCATCAGGTTTATCTGATCCAGGGTAAACATATTCAAACAAGCGTCATCCGAATAGTCCATATAATCCATAAACATGACACCGGGGGAAGCTACAGAACATGCATCTAAGAGTGGAAAAGCCGGGCAATGGTAGTTATTATTGCCTTCGGGGGGTGTATCAGGTATGCCGTCATCTTCGCCGCCATTCCAGGGACAAAGTCCACCGTCATCGCCCCAGGGATGAAACAAGCCGAAATAATGGCCTATTTCATGAGTAAGGGTACGTCCCAAGTCAATATTCGGGAAAAAATATTCTCCAGGAGAAGTTCTTCTGCCAAAAGCATCGTATCTTATTAAGATACCCATTTCATCTTTTGGGTAAGGGTCTGTAATGGTATTATACACACCATAAACAAGCGCGAAAGAATCTGTAAATTCAGGCATCACCGTAAGGCCAATAATAGTGCTGTTTGTATCAGAACCATCCAGCATATTAACGATCCACACATTTACATATTTGCTCACATCCCAGGCGTCAGCCCCACCTGTACTTGTATGTTTGGCGCCTGCACCACTATTATAATTGGTCGTAACATCAAATCCTACATAATTAGTCTGACGTATTTCCCAACCATTGGTACGGTTTCCCTGGGGGTCTGTATGCGCCAGTCCAAATTTGATATTTACGTTTCCGTAATAAGGTTTAAATGCAGCGGGGATATTACTACTGTCTGCATTGGCACGATTATAATCTTCATTAAGTACCTGTATCTGAGAAATAACCCGGTTAGCAATGCCAATCGAATCGCCGATTAATCCTAACTGGTGCTGGTTAAGTATGATATGAAAAACTACAGGAACAGTTACACTTAATACAGATCCGCTGGTTTTGCGTGCAGTGACAAGTTGCTGTCTCCTTTCTGCTTTCTTTGCTTTAAGTAAAGCACCAAAACCGGGATTCCGGCTTTCCATACCGGCTTCCACTACAGAAAAACCGCATTTTTGCCATTTGTTCTGGCCTAATAAAATATTGCAGCATAAAAAACTAAGGCATAGAAATGTAAATCCGGTCTTTTTCATCAAAGGGGTATATATCAATACTAAAGTTAGATATTTTTTATGAGAGTAAGTTTAATCCAGGTAATCAGACACAGGCTGTAGTGTCATTTCAACCATAAAATGTCAAAAAAATATGCTGTCCCATATGGGCAATGTCATTAAGTTAAGGATTTGTGTTGTATTTGAATAATGTCACCCTGTCAGGGTTCTCCTGTTTTCTACTCTATATTTTGCTATA
>CAIYVS010000634.1 GCA_903929655.1 uncultured Bacteroidota bacterium
CTTTCATGCCCTTAAATATTCCGCAAATTATGTGCCGGATACTGTGATTGTGGATATGTTTATGAGGAGGCTGACAAAAGGACTTAGGCTGTAGTATTTCAAATGTGGTTTGCAAAAACGGAGTATTATCTCTGCATTCCGGATGCTCTGCGGAACAAGAGAATCCTCAATCTTTTGCTCTGGCAGCCCATTTTTCAGGATCGAGGCTTGTATGTAGTACTGCGGAGATAAGAACTGTTTTAGTATCCTCGATTACCGTATAATGTATCATGAACGGAAAGATGTCGGTGTTGACTGTTCTTATATTGCTGTACCTTATGGAGAAAGCATAAGGATTAGCTATGATAGCCTGTACTTTCTGCCTGACTTTTTCCGTGAACCGCTTGCCTGATTTATCTTGTTGGGTATTGTACCATTTTGCAGCGTCGCGGATATCATTGCGGGCTAAGGCTAAGATGACGGCTTTGTACATTACAATTCTTTTTCAATGTCATCCATTGCAGTATCAAAGTCTGTAGCCTTACCGGGATCTTTATCATAAGCGGCCATACGTTCTTTAACAAGCGATTGTTGCCATTGGGGTATAAGATAATCATCGCTGTCTTTTATCAGCTCCACAGCATCCATTTTCTGCAGGTCCTCTATAACAGCGGCGGCGTATTCTTTCTTTATTCTTATATGATAAGTAGTACCCATAATGCCTGAATTCAAAGTTAAGGTTTTCTTTTAAAAAATCTTATCCACAATCTTCTTTATCCTTTCTTTATCCTTCTCTGACTGGTGGATATTTATAAAACACAGTAGCAGCAAGTGTTTTAAGTATCTTTATCCTTTTGGGATAAAGAAATTTTTTCGCAAAATGTGCCTACCCGTCCGGATCAGGCGGGGATTAGCCCAATGCCGCATACTAAGTTTGGTAGGAGGATTGAATAATGAGGCGTGACTGAACTACGGTTTGTATTGCTTATACACAGAGCCGCACGACATAGTAACAACGGCGAAACGACTTAAGTTGCAGTTCTTCGGATATCGTTCGGAGAACGGGATTTTATCTCTGAGTACAGGATGCCCTGCGGAACATCCCGCACAACGAGATATTGTAATCCACGTCTTTTTTACTCGTTTTATTGTATTATTTATTACACATTGTTGTAGCGTCTGCCATGTAATCATTAGGAAATCCATATCGTACTAAACCCATATGCCCATACTTTTGGTCACTTTGGTTATGGTCCGCGATAGCCTGTTTGCAATTGTCAATTTTAAAGTAAGCATATCCTCGGTTATAATGGATAAAACCAGTATCTGACGGAGAGGGGTTCAGAGAAAAAAATTTATTGAAATCCTCTATTGCTTCATAATAATGTTCAAAATTAATTTTTAATATACCTCTGCTTTTATAAGCCAAAGTAAAAGTTCTTTTTAAAAAGATCGCTTTATCAAAGTCCTTGATAATGTCTTCATATTTATATTTTCGACTATCTTGTTTAGCTATTCCTCTGTAATAATATGCGTTCTCATTTTTCTTGTTAATCCTAATAGCTTGGTTGAAGCGGGAAATAGCTGCTGGGTAGTCTTTATGGTCTAAACTTTCTATTCCATCCATTAAATAACGTCCATCAACAGTTTGTGGATCAATCTTTTGCTGTCTTTGTGTATCATCAGTATTGCAATAACTATTTGAAAAAAAAGAGTCAATTAATTTTAATCGTTCACCTTTCGTTGGGTAAGATGAATCGATAACTGGGTTGCCTAATAACTCTATTACTTTTGTTACATCAATCTTGTGCGCATGTATACTACACATTATACCACACGCGTAATTGTCCGCGTAGATTTCTTTCTGTTTTGATTTGCTTTGTTCTATATCATGGTTTATGAAATGACCCAACTCATGCAATAAAGAAAAGCGAACAAGACCGTCAATATTGATTGTGTTGATACCTTTGAATTGCTCAAACAATGCTTCATCATAAAAAATAATATTCTTGCCATTACTGTTTGTTGCCCAGAAATTATTATTGTGCGCTCTCTTTATGGAAATATCTCTAATAAATTGAGAGGATTTTAATTGTGGAGATGAAATAATATCCTGCCATACCTCTAATACCGATGGATCAGGATCCCATCCTGTAAAAGATGCCGAGTCATTTTGTATAATCCCATCGGGTGGAGGGTTTGTAAATTCCTTATAAATATTAGCAACTGGAATTTTGTATTGAACTTGCGAAAATGCCGCATCAACCCCTAAAGCAAATAAAGCCACCAATAAAATAAAAGTCTTACTTGACATCCCATTTCTTTTTACTATTGTCCCAATATATGGAGTATGAATTCCCATTTGTCAATTAAATCCTTTTCCCGTTCGGGGCTCTAGCAATATCGGTATTTTTTTTCGCTCCTACACTTAAGCTAAACAGCAACAAAACAAGTATCAGTACATTTTTTCTCATGGCCTTCATTTTTAAATACTTCTTAAAGCCCACAGATGGCCCCATTACGCTTGTAGCAAATAGGCATAATACATAAGATAAATTCATTATAAATATACATAGCCAGGTTTTTAAATAAAGAATATTCAGAAAGTTAACAAAAAATCAATATAATCAAATACTCCAAAACCAGGATGCATTTTTAACAGCTATTTTTTTTATTCTTCAAATGCGATTTCATGCTTTTACTGCTGCTTCATCACCCCCTTCCGCCGTTGCAGATCTTCCCTCAACTGCCATTGTCGGTATGTAGGGCGGCTGGGTGCATGAGCAATACCGACAACCGTAGCATAGCCTCCAGCTTGCCTTCCAGCCCATTAACAACCCCATACCCTCGCCCACAGCGACTTTCAAAAAAATATTTGGATTCAGCCCTTTCACGATAGTATCTTTAACGTGAATTTGAATAAATATGAAAATTTAAATTCATAAGTTCTTTGACATACATCGACCGCCGTAGCTTTCTTTTATCAATCGCCGAAACTAAAGTGAAGGAGATAGCGAAGGAGGATAGGCTCTATCAAATTTTATCCACAAATTGTCGCTTTTATTTTTTTTGCAAAATCGGAAAATTCAGAATCAACTAATTGATAATCAAATTTTTATATTGAAAATCAATTTTCCGGCATCGGAAAAAACCGGAAGAAACCGGAATTTTCAATGTGGATATCTAACCAATTTCAGGAACTTCTCCCGCCGGCAAGAATGCCGTTCAGCCTTATGCTTAGCGTTCTTGTGCCAGAAGCTACACAAACAACACGCAGTTTAGCTTCTCCTCTCCTTTGAAGAGGCCGGGAGAGGTCCCCTTTTTGCTCTGCGGGTATCAGCGGGAAATCAATGTCCGAAACATCAAAAAAACCGGACATCTTGAAAATCTAATAAAAATTGATAACCAATAACTTACAATAAAAATGCTGAAAAAAAATGTCCGGTATTTTAAAATGTCACAGGACATCGGACATCACGAATCAACCCTTCAACAACTCAACCTTTCAACCCTGTCTGCCGACAGGCAGGCAAACAAGCCCCGGTAAAAACAGGAAACAAAAAACCTCAAAAAGATACTCAAATAGCCCAAAAAGGAAGCCGAATGTCCCCAACAGGAAGAAAGGCGGAAAAAATATTTCAGGAGGAAAAATGATTGTAAATAATTGATAATCAATGCTATAAATAAAACTAAACTAACAAAATCACAATTAATGTTTTTTTATTTAAAAATAGTAGTAAAAGAGATAACCCCATAATTTCCACGATATTCAGAACCTTCAGCAA
>CAIYVS010000635.1 GCA_903929655.1 uncultured Bacteroidota bacterium
CCGTTCTTGCCTTTTACTAAAATGGTAGTACTACTCAGGTACCTCACACTACCATTCTTATGAATAAAACGAAAATCAACAGATGTCTTTCCTGTAGCAAACATTTCCTCAAACGATGCAAAAAATTTCTTCCTGTCATCCGGATGTATGGAATTAAAGAACAGGTTTTTGTTTGCAAAAAATTCATCCTCAGCATAACCTAATACATAGTAGCTTGCGTCGTTAGAATAAATAAGTTCATAATTATCTGCTTTGCATACCCATATCACCTCTGTCAAAGAAGACAAAATACTTTGATACTGTTTTTTCTGCTTTTCAATTTTATCGTGCAGTTCCTGGTTTTTTCTCTCTGCTTGTACATGCGCATTTATATTGGTTACCAGCACCATTCGCGCATGTTGTCCGTTAAAAGTGGTAGTATTGGAATAAGTATGCACATAAAATACCTCCCCGTTTTTCTTAACATGTCGCCATTGCCCTCCATCGTAATATCTTTCATTACTTATCCTGTCCACCACCTCCCTCATATTTGTAGCATCATCAGCGTGCCACAATTCCTTTATCGTCAGCTTCAAAAACTCGTCTTCCGTATATCCATACCAGTCTATAGCAGCCTTATTTACAGCAAGCACCCGCAACGTGGAAACATCATATATCCACATAGCGCTCGGGCAATCATCAAAAAACTGACGCCCGACCAATTCATGTCCTTGCCTGCTATCCCCCATTTGCCCTTAAAACTATAATTATTTGAAATGACTAACAATATAAATAAAAAATATCCCTATGGTATGCCTCACGAAAATTTATTCTTATAAAGCATCTTTATTTTTACACAAGTATTTATAAGTGATAGTTTCTTATATTTGGATGGTTTTACCAATATTGGCAAATTATGAATTTCAGGAGCCTGTATGTCCTTTTTATTGCAATTCTACTTTCCTTATCAGCATGCAGCTCCGATTCCAGTATACACGGCTTCGACTTTAACTTTGAAAACCTCACTGATAAACCGATCAACGTAAAAATTTACAGCACCCAAAGCGACTACTATAATAATACCAATGTTTACCTCACAGGCATGATGGGCCTTAGAGGATATTATACCATACCTGTTGATAAATTGGTGCAGGGACACACCTATTATGTGGATTGGTACAGCGATGATCTTTTATATACCAACTGGTATTGGAGCAATATTACATTGCGTACCGCTTTTAAAGTAGGCGATAACAACTATGAATACCTGGTAAACACAGTTGAGTACTCAGACCGCTCCCGCATCATCTGGATGAATGGACTGGGTACGCAAACCACATGGAAAGCGGTGGATGCATACAACCATTCCGGCGCCAACTATATCTCTATCTGGTCTTCACTCACATCTGCCCAGCAAAATGTACAGATAGTTTTAAATAAAGACTTCTCTGCCCATCTCCTATTTCAAAACACATCCAACCAAAGTGTAGACTCTGTATTGAGCTACAGGCCTAGTTACGATAATACAAATAATATCAGTGTTATTACGCTGCTCGATCTTCAGCAGGATACAGTGGGTACCCTTACCAGCAATTTCGCCCCATCCACTTTCTCCTTCAACGGGGCAGACAATATAACGCTGGCAAATATTAAAAACATGGGTTATTATCAGCTGCTGCGCTGATTTGTTTTAGCATTCCTCGTCATGGCAAGGCACCTCTGCCGACTCCAGCTCAATAGTGGCATGCTGTATATCATGATGCAGTAATTCATGCTTAATCTTATGCACCACCTTCATCTTCTCATCAAAAGGCAATTCCTTATTTAATACTATATGTGCAGTAAGCGCAGTCTCTGTAGTGCTCATGGCCCATATATGCATATGGTGCACATTTTCCACCCCCTGCACATGTTTTATCAGCTCACTTATTTTCTCAGTATTCACATTTGGTGGCACAGCATCCAGCGATAAGCGCAGGCTGTCCTTCAGCAAAGACCATGTACCAAACAATATCACTATTAAAACAACGAGGCTCACGATCGCATCCAGTATATACCAGTTGGTATAATAGACAATGATCCCCGAAATAACCACCCCTAAAGACACCAATGCATCGGTAAGCAAATGCAGGTAAGCACCCTTAGTATTTACATCATGGTCCTTCGATCTGAAAAACAATAAAGCAGATACACTATTGATCACAATTCCCAGCCCGGCTACCCAGGCCACCATGCCCCCCTTTACAGGTTCCGGGTGCCACAACCTGGTAATAGATTCATAAGCCAGCATGCCTATAGTCAGCAACAGCACCACTGCATTGGTCAAAGCTGCCAGGATGGTTGTCTTTTTATACCCATAAGTAAATGACTGTGTTGGTTTCACTTTTGCCAGCCTGAAGGCAAACAGGGATAATGCAAGGCTCGCCACATCCCCCAGGTTATGTCCCGCATCAGACAATAAGGCCACCGAATTGGTCATAAAACCCGCAATAACCTGCACGATCACATAAGCACCATTAAGTGCAATACCCGCAATAAAAGCCCCCTGTGCTATATTGGCAGGATCGGCATGCTGGTGGCTATGCCCGTGTCCGTGACTATGGCCGTGATCGTGAGAATGTTGATGCATAAATTATGCTTGCAAGCTACGCAAAATATAGAATCCTACTGTTTCCACCACTCAGAATTATATGCCTTCCCCATTACCTCAGTCGGCATACCCGGCGCAGGCAGTAAAAGCTGGATGTTTTTGTCCGCAGCATATTCCAGCAACCTTTCCACAGGCTCAGTCCAGGAGTGCAGCGCCAGGTTGAAAGTGCCCCAATGTATCGGCATCATCAGTTTCCCCTTCAGGGCAAGGTGGGCATCTTTTGCCTTTTCAGGCCCCATATGGATGTCCTCCCACTCTTTATCATAAGCCCCTATCTCCAGCATTGTCAGATCAAAAGGCCCGAAAGCATCCCCTATATCTTTAAAACCCGGGAACCAGCCCGAATCTGCCCCAAAGAAAATGTTATGCTTGCTACCCCTTATAACAAAAGACGACCATAAAGTTTGGTTGCGGTTTATAACACCCCTGCCGGAAAAATGCCTTGCAGGAGTAGCAGTTATAGTCAGGTCTCCTCCTATCGTAACACTGTCCATCCAATCCATTTCTGTAATGCGCGCAGCAGATATTCCCCATTTAAGTAAATGGCTGCTCACCCCTACAGAGCAATATATGGATGTAGTACCAGCTACCAGTCTCTTTATAGTTGGCTTATCCAGGTGGTCATAATGGTCATGCGATAGAATAATAGCATCTAAATCCGGCAACTGCTCTAATGGAAGAGGAGCTTCAAAAAAGCGTTTGGGCCCCATAAAAGACAGGAAAGAAGCTCTTGCTCCCCATACCGGGTCTGTAAGAATACGTTTGCCATCTATTTCTATAAGCAAAGAAGAATGACCTATCCAGGTAATACGCAAACCGCTTGCCGGAGGGGTTTTATAAACATTCACATCAGTTACAAAAGGCCCGGGCTTGCGCTTAAGTACACGTTCCTCCTTCGATGTCATATATTTCCAGAGTATCTTTCTCATATTGGCCTTCATCTCTGTAAGGACAGGATTTAAAAATACCTTCCCTTCTTTTTGCGCCTTTTGTAAACTGCTCATATATCTATCAATATTACCTGCAAAGCAACATATTAGCCATGATAAGTAATGTTAAAACACCTTTATTCTCTCCATATTTACTATGTCCGCATCATTAAAAACTATCGCAAAAGCCATAAAAATTTATACAGGCTAATGTCACTCTTCTTTATCAAATATCAATAATTCTGATTTATTCGTCCGATATTAAAAAAACCTCAAAAAAAGAAGGCCTCCAGAGGCCCTCCTGCACCATTTTTCTATTATGTGCAAAACCTGTTAAAAGCCTTTATTTTACTTGCTAAAACACCATTTTTAGACTATCTTTGCTTCATAACATATTTACATAAAAATGTAAGTATTTGCCGTGGTTCCGAAGATGGCATTTTTGATATTGTTTTTGCTCCTCAATTACAATATTTCCACACACTAAAAACACTTCGGTTATTGAAAATATGGACTTAGAAAATGAAGTTTTGCATGCACCGGCAGAATATGGTGCAGATAGTATACAGGTATTAGAAGGTCTTGAAGCGGTGCGTAAACGCCCGTCTATGTATATTGGCGACACAGGCGTAAAAGGTCTCCATCACCTGGTGTATGAAGTGGTAGATAACTCTATTGATGAAGCCTTAGCCGGGCACTGTAAAAATATTACCGTTATTATACACGAGGATAATTCCATTAGTGTAGAAGATGATGGTCGTGGCATACCTACAGGCATCAATACCAAAGAAGGCCGCTCAGCGCTTGAAGTAGTAATGACCGTACTGCATGCCGGTGGTAAATTCGATAAAGACAGTTATAAGGTTTCCGGCGGTTTGCATGGTGTGGGCGTAAGTTGCGTTAATGCACTCAGCGACCTCATGCTCACCACTGTTTACCGCGAAGGAAAAATATTCGAGCAGGAATACAGGAAAGGCATTCCACAATATCCTGTGCGCGAAATAGGCGTATCAGACAAACGTGGCACACTCCAACATTTCCACCCGGATGGTACGATCTTTAAAGACCTCGTTTACAACCGCGATATACTTGCTGGCCGCCTCCGCGAGCTTTCTTACCTCAACAAAGGCATCCGCATCACCCTCACCGATAAAAGGGAAAAGAACGAAGATGGCCAGTTCCCTATGGAAGTTTTCTATAGCGAAGGTGGTATCGTAGAGTTTGTGCAAATGCTGGATAACAATGCAAAACGCGATCCGCTTTTGTCCTACCCTATTTTTGTAGAAGCTCACGATGCAGATACCAATGTAGCAGTAGATGTTGCCCTTTCTTATAACACATCTTACAACGAGCACATATTCTCTTACGTTAATAATATCAATACCATAGAAGGTGGTACACACGTAGCAGGCTTTCGCCGTGCCATTACACGCGTGTTCAAATCTTATGGCGATAAAAACAAACTCTTTGAAAGGGCCAAAGTGGATATAACGGGTGATGACTTCCGCGAAGGGCTCAGCGCCATTATATCTGTAAAAGTGCCCGAACCACAGTTTGAAGGCCAGACCAAAACCAAGCTTGGCAATAACGAAGTAATGGGTGTGGTGGATGTTTGTGTAAGCCGCACATTAGAAGCTTACCTGGAAGAACATCCCAAAGAGGCCAAACTCATCATAGACAAAGTGATCCTTGCCGCACAGGCACGCGCCGCAGCACGCAAGGCACGCGAACTGGTGCAACGCAAAAGCGTACTGACAGGTGGCGGCATGCCCGGCAAACTCGCCGATTGCTCCGACAAAGACCCTGAACGCTGTGAGCTATACCTGGTGGAAGGAGATTCAGCAGGTGGTACAGCCAAGCAAGGTCGCGACCGCACTTTCCAGGCCATATTACCATTACGCGGTAAGATACTCAACGTAGAAAAAGCACAGGAACATAAAATTTACGAGAACGAGGAAATAAAAAATATGTTCACCGCCCTGGGCGTGAGCGTGGGCACACCGGATGATGCCAAAGCCCTCAACCTTGCCAAGCTCCGTTATCATAAAGTCATCATTATGACCGATGCCGATGTGGATGGTTCGCACATCGCCACATTGATACTCACCTTCTTCTTCCGCTACATGAAAGAGCTGGTGGAACAAGGCTGTGTGTACCTCGCGCAACCACCCCTCTACCTCGTTAAAAAAGGTAAGGAAGGCGCCTATGCATGGACCGAAGAACAAAGAAAAGCCCTGGTAGAAAAACTGGCAGGCGGCAAAGAAGACTCCGTAAACATACAGCGCTACAAAGGTCTCGGAGAAATGAACGCAGAGCAGTTATGGGACACCACCATGAACCCTGATACACGCACCCTGAAACAGGTAACCATAGACAGCGCCGCCGAAGCAGACCGCATCTTCTCCATGCTCATGGGCGAAGAAGTAGCTCCCCGCAGAGACTTTATTGAGAAGCATGCCAAGTATGCCAAGATTGATGTTTAAGCCCCTACCCCTAAAGGGGAGATAATATTTTAGTTTGAAGCGGTTGGTTTTGCCAGCCGCTTTTTTATTGCAAACTTACCTTAGTAGTCTCATTGCCTTTTACTTCAAAACTTATCACAGTTTCATTCCGGGAATTGTTTTTATAATAGTGTGCTTTATATCTTCCCGGGCTTAAGTAAATAACCTTAGTTTTTACTGCATTTTCTATATTTACGCCACAAAACCTGCGGAAGGAACTTCCAAGAGGAGTATATGGGGTATATAAAGATAATTTACTAACATCTTCAATATTTATGAACTCAACAGTTCCAGGCTCTAGGATACTAATGATGTTCTCAGTCCCCCCGTCCATATCTACTCTTTGCCTCATAACAGGTATAGTATTTAACTCTATAAAATAGGTTCCTTCTTCATATTCATTATACTCATTGCATTTTTGTATTGTCTTCTTTCCATCACCCCGGCCCTCCTTGTATACTACTGCTGTATATTCATCTACTGGCCTGTCCGGATTATCCTTATATCGAAAGCGAAGACCAGACTTGCTAATCGGGAGTACTATGTAAATCCGGTTCCTGATATTGGGTACAATGTTGACACTATCCACTCTTATGCCGAAATATTTTCTCTCTACTGTTATATTATAAAGGCCCGGCGAAATATCTTCTATCGGAACAGGATTGCCTTTTCTGTCTGTTTCCCCTCAGTATCTTTTTGACAAGCGAATCCGTTCTTGTATCTGTCAGAACAATTGTCGGGCTTGTATAGTAAAACCGCTTCCTCGCAGAATCAGTTAAATATATTTCAATAGTCGTTTTTGAGGAATCATTTTGCGGCATCGGCACTTCCCTACCATAAACATGACCTGTAAAAAGCGAAAAAAACAGAACTGAGAATAATAAAAAATGCTTCATTAATATCCGATCTCTAATTATTGACAAATCTATTAAGCTGCACTGCCCCTTCCTCACTCTCATACTTTACTATAAACAGCCCTTGCATCCAGTCTTTTGTGCTGATAATTTCTTTGCCCTGTTTTATTGCTTTGCTATATACTATTCTCCCAAGTGCATCAATAATCTTTACAATCCCGCTTCCTTCTGAAAGAGATAGCGTGAGGCTTCCATTAGATGGATTAGGGTACAGAGTCAATATCTTTGGTAAACTATTTGTTTTTACAACATTTGGAGGCGGAGCAGGCACTACTGCACGCACTCTGTTATCCCACTCATCTGCAATATAAAGATTACCTGACTGATCAAAAGCCACACCATTTGGACCAGTGAGCAAAGCATTTTGGGGAGGTCCGCCATCACCCAAGCAACCGGGGTTACCATTACCGGCAATTGTAAATATTTTCCCGCTCGCCACATCAACTTTTCTCACTGTGTTATTTATATCAGCAATATATACATTCCCATAGTAATCCATAGTTACGCCTACAGGTTGGTATAATTCAGCATTGATGGCTAACCCACTATCACCTGAATAACCAGCTGTACCATTACCAGCAATGGTACTTATTATACCGGTAGACAGATCTACTTTTCTGATTACGGCATTACGCGAATCAGCAATATACAAGTTGTTGGCATTATCTTCATAAACTCCGTTGGGTTGATTCAATCTAGCGTTTGTTGCCAAACCATTATCGCCTGAATATCCTGCAGATCCGTTTCCTGCAATTGTAACAATTGTCCCCGCAAGTGCATCCAGTTTCCTTATTACATTATTTATTTCATCGGCAATGTACACATTACCCGAGGGCTCTGCATACAAGCCTTCCGGTATATTCAGCTCTGCAAATATAGCTGGTCCTATATCTCCAGAATATCCGGCATTGCCGTTACCTGCAACTGTGGTAATGATATTTGTATTGAGGTCGATCATCCTAATCCTGTTGTTTAAAGCATCAGCTATATATAACTTCCCGTTTGCATCAAGTGAAACCCCATTAGGATAATTCAAAGTTGCATTGATAGCCAAACCACTGTCTCCTGAAAAATCAGATATACCGTTACCCGCTATTGTAGTAATGATACCTGTGGAAATCGTTACTTTTCGTATTGCGTTGTTTACTTCGTCAGCTATGAAGTAATTCCCCAAATTATCAAAACACACAGCAGCAGGATGATGTAAAGATGCATTTATTGCAAGCCCGCTGTCACCACTATAAGCCGCCGTTCCGTTCCCTGCTACCAACATAATAATCTTTTGACAAAAAGCAACACTACAAAAAACCAGAAACGATGAGGTTGTTAAAACAAGCTTTGCAAGATAGGTGGCTCTCATATAGTACAGTACTAATAAAATAAAGCTAATGAATAGCTTATTATAAAAGCAAACTTAGTCCAAGATGGGTTTCACAACGATAAGAATATTTTAAAAAATAATAAGATTTCCCGGCCAACTCTCCTTTATTACTATAAATACCGCTTAATGAACCCTTCCATTATAAATATTCAGTGATTCAACTATCCCGACGAAACCCAAGACCCCTCCTATTGTTGCCAGCACCCGCGATATTCTATGTTCACCGCTAACTAATGTTGCAATGCTAAAGGCTATTGCAGCAACACCACACAAAAGGCCTACAAAGAAAACCTGTGAGTTAATAGAATAATCGGACGACCCTGAATAATATTTAGGCATCGTTTTAGCATGTGGTGGTACAAATAAGGATGCTACACCACCGGCAAATGAAGCAAATCCGAAATAATACTCAGTTCCGGATTGTCTTTTGTGTTGATAATATTGCGGCAATAATGAAAAATCCTCGATCTTCAGTCCCCAATCATTAAACCTTGCCTTGCTATCAACTTTTTGATGAAGCACTGAGCAGTCTTTTTTTACTGGGAAGGCAGCATAAAGCTGGTTTGTGACAGCAATATTGAAAAAGAACAAGAGCAATAGACAGGCTTGCATTTTCAGGTAACTTGGCATAGACTTTATATTATTCAAATACAATTTGCTGTTAAAATAGAAAAAAACACTTAAAAAAAGTACTGCTGCGGTTTATAATAAACGTCACGTTTCCGTTCTGTGCAGACAATGCAATTAATCTGGTAGATTTGACAACTTTCGCCATTGTTGGTATGTCGGGCTGGCTTTTGTGCGAGAGCAATACCAACAAACATCCAAGAGATAGGACTGTAGGGAACTTTTTTAAAAGTTGTCAAATCTTGTGCATAGATGTCGGGCTGGCTTTTTACCTGATTCTTCCTAATATCTTTTTTTCTTATCGGGCGGTTTGAATTTACAGGAGATGGCATTGCCTTAGCTGGTTTAATATTGCAGCGAATTTTTAGACGCATTTAAGATCAAACAAAACAATAACAAAGATATGACACAGGAATACCCCATATTATTCAGTCCATACATGATGGGCAATTTGTCCCTGAAAAACAGGATCGTCATGGCGCCTATGACACGTAGCCGCGCTATAGGAAATGTGCCTAACGAACTGGTGGTGAAATATTACAGCCAGCGCGCCAATGCAGGCTTGCTTATCACAGAGGGCACTTCGCCCTCGCCTGATGGCCTGGGCTATTGCCGCATACCGGGCCTGTATAGCCCCGGTCAGGTGGCAGGATGGAAAGCTGTAACCGATGCCGTGCATGCAAACGGCGGCAAGATATTTGTGCAGCTGATGCACACAGGCCGCATAGGACACGCGCTTAATTTGCCTGAAGGCGCAAAGGTGGTAGCACCATCGGCCATTGCGGCCCCCGGCCAGATGTATACTGACGCACAAGGGATGCAAAACCATCCTGTACCTGAAGAAATACCTACAGGTGAAATACCTGCACTGATAGCAGAATTTGTACACAGCTCGCGCTGCGCTATTGAAGCAGGTTTTGATGGCGTAGAGATCCATGCTGCAAATGGTTACCTGCCTATGCAGTTTTTAAATGCTGCGGCAAACCAACGTACAGACCATTATGGTGGCAGCCATCAGAACCGCAATCGTTTTGTGCTGGAGCTTGCAGAGGCCATAAGCGCCGCAATAGGTAAAGAAAAAACCGGCATACGGCTTTCCCCCTTCAGTAATGCAGGTGGCTTGCTGCCGGGCGAAGATGAATCTGCGCAGTATATAGCATTAGCAGAAGACCTGAAAAAATCGGGCCTTGTCTATATTCACCTGCTTACATTTCCTATGCCCGCGGGTATGGTGGAGGAAATGCATAAAGCCTTCGGCGGCACTTTTATCCTGAATGGTGGCTATACGGCTGCACGTGCAGAGGCCGACCTGGAAGCAGGCAAAGCAGAATTAATATCGTTTGGCAGGCCTTTCATTGCCAATCCTGATTTTGTGCAGCGGCTTGGAAAAAATGCAGAACTTGCCAATCCCGACCAGGCTACTTTCTTCTCGCCGGGAGAAAAAGGCTATATAGATTACCCGGCGTTTGCAGGATAGGCTAAAAAATATTACTTCTCATAGGTCCGCTCCGTCATGTGGCGGACCTTTTGTTTGATGGCATATAAAGTTATACCATTTAGACATCTAAATTCGTCATTGCTGCCATAAAAGGCCTCATA
>CAIYVS010000636.1 GCA_903929655.1 uncultured Bacteroidota bacterium
CTGGTAAAATTAAAATTCTTATAAATCTGATCGACTTTCAGGATTTTTTTCGTTTTGTACCAACGAATTGTTAAAAATCTACGTCTTATATGGTAGAACAGGAAATTATTGTGTGGATGGTGGGGTATATGAAAACGGTAAACAGCCCCTAAAAAATCACTAACTATGAGTAAACTTTTAAAAAAATTTGGTTTTTACCGAATTTTTAACTTTTTTGCATCATTAATCGTGCCTTCGGGCAGCATTCTTTAACATTTTTTAAAGCATAAAGTCTATAAGACGAAACTTCTACATCAACAATTATTAGCGCGCATGTAATGACGTGTACCTAACTTAAAAAAGGTAGAAGTTTATGCAAATTCTCCTCCAGGTCTCTGATGCAGAGCTTATCACAGCTTTTATAAATGGGCAGGAAACTGCATTGGAAACTCTTATTCACCGCTATAAGGATAAGATATATACATCGATATATATGCTTGTAAAGGACAAGTATATAGCCGAAGATATTTTCCAGGATGCTTTCCTGAAAATGATAAAAACCATGCGCGAGGGCAGGTATGCCGAGCAGGGCAAGTTTTTGCCTTGGGCCATAAGGGTGGCACATAATTTGTGCATGGACCATTTTAGGCGCAGCAGAACGCAGATACCAATTACCATGCCAGATGGCAAGGATATATCGCACCTGGGCCTGGTAATGGACAATGCGTTGGACAGGATAGAAAAACGCCAGACCCATGCCAGCGTGCGCGACCTGATAGGCGAACTGCCGGAGGAGCAGCGCGAAGTGATTGTGATGCGCATATACGGCGACCTGAGCTTTAAGGAAATTGCCGATATGAGCGGGGTGAGCATTAATACTGCCTTGGGGCGTATGCGCTATGGGCTCATCAACCTGAGGAAGCTGATAACTGACAGGCAGATGGTGCTGAGGTAGGTGATTGTTGACAGGTTGATATGTTTATTGGGATTTGGAATTTGGCGATGCTTGGTTGATATTTGGGTGAGCATTTTCAAATTTCCACATTAAAAGATGAGTTTAGCGCAGTTTTATTATAAGGGGGAACTAAGGGCGGGTGCAGACTTGTGGCTGGATGAGGATACGGTGCGGCATGTGGTGCAGGTGCTGAGGATGCAGGCGGGAGAAAAAATTCAACTGACAAATGGTGAGGGCTATGTGGGGATATGCGTGATAAAAACAGCAGAAAAGAAGAAGTGTCTTGTGGTGATAGAGGAGGTGGATTTTCATAAACAAAGGGCGAGCCTTTTACACCTGGGCGTGGCTTTTACCAAAAACAGCAGCAGGAATGAGTGGTTGCTTGAAAAAGCAACAGAGCTTGGCGTGAGCAGCATCATACCTATTATGGCTGAGCGTAGCGAGCGGGAAAGGATACGCTATGAGCGCTGGAACAGTATATTGGTATCGGCCTTGTTGCAGTCGCAGCAATATTATTTGCCTATCCTTCATGAGGCTATGACGGTGAAGAACCTGCTGAGCAAATACCATGATGTGCCTCAGCAATTGATAGGGCATTGTATAGAGGGCTATGAACGCAGTCCTATTTCTGAAATGTTAAAACCTGCTTTGGAGACAATAATATTAATTGGCCCGGAGGGGGATTTTACTGAAGAGGAGCTAAATTTGTGTATGGGGCAAGGGTATAAGGCTGTGAGCATGGGTGTGCAGCGGCTGAGGACGGAGACGGCTGCCTTGGCGGCTTGCGCGTATTTTAGTTTGATTAACCCCCTGGCCCCCTAAAGGGGGAATATGTGAATTTGAAGATAAAATAAACATGATGAAGGCTTTAAGATATGGATTGCTGATAACGGGTTTGATGTTTTGTGCCGCGCTGGTGCAGGGGCAGCAAATGAAACTGGCTTTGCTGGTGTATAATGGCGGCGGGGACTGGTATGCCAATCCTACTTCTTTAAAAAACCTAGCTATATTTTGTAACCAGGAATTGCATACCAATTTCGATCCCAGGCAGGCAGAGGTAGAGGTGGGTAGCCCGGAACTGTTCAACTATCCTTTTGTGCATATGACAGGGCATGGGCGCTGGGCGCTTTCGCCTGCTGAGGCGCAAAACCTGAGAACCTATTTAGAGGGCGGGGGCTTTTTGCATATTGATGATAATTATGGACTGGACCCTTATGTGCGTCCTGCGCTGAAGCAGGTGTTTCCCGAACTGGAACTGGTGGAGCTTCCGTTCTCGTATCCTATATACCACCAGAAATTTAATTTTGTCAATGGCCTGCCCAAAATACATGAGCATGATGGTGGCCCGCCAAAAGGCTATGGCCTGATATATAAAGGGCGTTTAGTTTGCTTTTACAGTTTTGATACGGACCTTGGAGATGGATGGGAAGATTTTGATGTGCACCGCGACCCCGTCCAGACAGATGATTGAGCAACAACAACAACAGCCACGGACCCAGAAGTTGTCAAATTGCTGTTGAATCGCAGCGCTGCCCCGAATCCTTAGGGCAAGGATGGACAGATCAACACCTCTTCATAAAGCAAGTGAACATGGACGTGAGGCGCTTGTCAAATTGCCAATGGCACAACACTGTGGTCCAAATGCA
>CAIYVS010000637.1 GCA_903929655.1 uncultured Bacteroidota bacterium
ATACCTGTACGAACTGAAAGAAACAAGCCTGAAAAATAAGTAAACTGTTTTGGCTTCTGCTGATTAATTGTGTTTGAGATGATTTCTGTTTTATAGAAATCAAACAAAGCTGTATATCTTATTTAAATATTATCTACTAACCGAGTCTTATGCTTAGGTGTTGGCGGGTAAGATCAATATTCCCAAGACCACTTATCCGCGGGAAAAACTAACTTGTAAAAAATCCAATAACAAAAAACACTATGCCGATAACGGTGAGCAGCAAGCTAAGGTACCAAAGCAATTTTTTCCTAGTAAGAATAGATATGGCCGATAAGGCTATGGCTACCTGGAAAATGGTAACGGCTCTCGAAAATACAACATGCTCACGCATATGCTCTTCCGAGCTTTTCTCTTTTTCTTCTGCATCTTCTTTTATTTCTTTCTTTTCCTTTTCATAACGGTTGATAGCTTCTGCATTCTCGGCAGGGACAGGTCTATCTAATGATGTAAGTATCCTGGCAGTATTAACGTTAAGCTCCTCTTTAATGCCCTTCGACTGGTAATAGGCCCAGGCATCAGATGATTTTATCTGGTCCAGCATGGCTTCATTGGCGTGGTGATTGCCATACATACCCGCCAGTGCAGCAAAAACAGCTATAATGGCTGTGGACAGCGCCACATACATAGTCCACCTTTCCTTTTTTTCTTCAGCAGCCTCCATGGTTTCCTTTAGGCGTTCGGTTGCATCTTCCAGTTCTTCCATACAATACTCATTAAAACAAATGTATAAAAATATATCTGCTACAAACTTAGACTATAAATTACAAAAAAGATTCTTTGTCAGAAAATTTTTTTACGCTTCTTTTTCCCGTGCATTCAACTAAACATCCCTGCATCAAAAGCCTCTTTTTGCTTCCCGCATAATACTGCTCTGCTATTGCAAATGGATTATTATTTACTTATCATTGCGTCATGCTTTCTAAAACATAACGCGTCTTCTTATTAAACAATCTAAAAAATACGATATTTTTTTTCGCATCAGGATATTTGATGAGGATGGGCATTTTATGGGGAAGGGAAGGATAGAACTGCTTGAGAAAATCCAAAAATTTGGCTCCATTACCAGGGCCGCAGCCGAAATGAAAATGTCATATCGCCAGGCATGGCAAATGGTTGAGGAAATGAATGAAATAACGGAGTCGCCACTTGTTGAAAAAAATTCAGGGGGCAAAGGTGGGGGCGGTACAAAAGTTACCCTAAAGGGGGAAAAAGTGATCAAAGTATTTCATGAGATAGAGAATGACGTTGACAATTTCACAAGGCAAATAGCTAAAAAAATAAAATTCTGATTTTTTTTATTAAACGTTATGTTTTATAAAGCATAACCAAAAACAAAGTCTCACATGATAAAACATTTATGCACAGTTAAACCAAGTTTTTCAAACAATGGCGCAAAACAAGACCTTTTAATGGCTTTTATATGCTTGGGGCTATTGATTCCTGCGCATACATTTGCTCAGTCTGATGAAAACGATTCATCTAATATTGAGGCTATTCATGTTAAGAAAAAAGAAAAGGCAGAACCTGCATATCCAAAGGTTGTAGGATATTTAAGTTTTATCCTGCCAATAGTTACACTTCAGGGTGGCGAAACAACAACTAATTTTTCAAGTGCCACCAGCATAGGTTTCCCTACAGGTGTAAATGTTTTTTACAGCCGCAGGTTTGGCTTCAGTTACGAGTTTACCCCCACTATAAAAACAGTAAATGGCAACAGTAAGATGAGCAATTTACTGTTCGATCCGGGGCCAATGTTCCGTTTCAATCATGGCTTCACCATCATCCCACGACTGGCATTTGAAACTTCAGGACGTTTTGGAGTTACGCCTGTATTTAATGAAGTGTACCTGCATACAAAAGAAGTAAATTATTTTGTAGCCATGTCATTACCATATAGAATTGGCGCCGATAATGGCGTACAGCAGCCGGGCTCAATAGGTTTGAATTTGCAATTTGGGTTTATCTTTAATTAAACTTTAAATTCCTGTGGCTGGGCTTTATGGGCTGAATACATGATTTTCACTTTTTAAATAAATACTTTATGCAACATTGGGAAGTGATTATATTGTTTTTCATTATAGCAATGGTTTACGCCTCTGTAGGTTTTGGGGGTGGCTCCAGTTACCTTGCTATTCTAACATTCTATTCCTTCCCCTTCCAGGAAATGAAACTCACCGCTTTGATCTGCAATATCATTGTAGTTACAGGTGGAACGATCATTTTTATCCGCCATAAGCAGGTGGATTGGAAAAAAGTAATACCCGTGGTGCTCGTCAGTGTGCCCATGGCATTTATAGGCGCAAGGCTGAAATTAAGTGAGGATACTTTTTTTATTATTCTCGGTATCAGCCTTATTGTGGCCGCTATATTACTTTGGATAAAGACAAGGCTGGTGCAGGAATCAGATCTGGGATTAATAAAGAGCCATTATCTGAAGGACGCTTCAATAGGTGGTGCTATCGGTTTCCTGTCTGGTATGGTAGGCATAGGTGGCGGTATCTTCCTTTCTCCCATACTCAACCTTATGAAATGGGACACACCTAAAAAAATAGCCGCTACTGCCAGTTTTTTTATTTTGGTAAATTCTATTTCCGGCATAGCAGGCCAGTTATCTGTATTACCGAAAAACATTGACTTTACACATATTGGCTTACTCGCCGCTGCGGTACTTATTGGCGGCCAGTTAGGATCGCGTATTGGTATAAAAAAATTCAAGCCACTTGCCATACGCAGGGTAACAGCTCTTGTGGTCTTTATAGCAGGTATCGAAGTTTTGCACAAGCACCTGCATTTGTTTCAATAAACTTAGTGAATAGCGTACAAATAATCGCTGAACTTTTTTATGGCTGCAGCGTCAATAGCAATTTGCTCCTGGGCTTCTTTCCAATTTCGTTGCTCAATGGCTTCCCTTATGCCCGGCATTGTTTTTACCCCATAACCGGTATAAAATCCGGGCGCATATATAGTGTGCCTGTACCAGCCTCGCCTCGGCAAACCCTTTTCTGAAAGCAATTGCTGCTCTGCGCGGTACAAAGCTTTATTCAAATCATCATGATCGCCCCCTGTACTTAAAGACCTGTGCCACACCGTATCTGTATGTGCCACATTTTTTTCAAGGGATGCTAATGCATTTTGCAAAGGGGCAAAATCCAAATAAGGCACCTCCTGTTTTGGTGTTGGAATTTTCAATTTCTTAGTAGGATCATTAGCCAATTGGTATACCCTATTTTTGATTAATTCATTTTCTACCTCCGTAGACTCCCTCATCTGCTCACTCATTTCTATCAACTCATTTACATATTTTGATATGGTTTTCTGCAAATGGCTGAAATCAAAAGGCAACACATCGGCATCAGCCATCCGTAAAGCTACACGTCCGCTGGTTTTAGCAAGCGTTGCGCCATATTCAAAACCGGGATCTTTAAAACGGCTGTAATCATCATAAGAATCATAAATAGAATGATATTCACCACCGGGGTCTTCTCCACCATAACCAAGATTAAGGGCCGGTATGCCTAAATGCTGAATAAAAGAAGAATAATCTGAGCCTGAACCTAGTGCACCCAGCGTCATCTCCTTTTTACTCATGGCCTCCTTCTTTGCCTTGGGTGTAGCTGCATTCAGTACATTTCTTGCTTTTAAGCGCTCATAAACGCTTACACCGGTTTGGGGGTCTTTTACTGCCTGTGATATCTCATACATAGCAGGTTCCAAAGCATGCGATCCCTCTGCATCTAAAAAACCTCTTCCATTACCATCGGTGTTTATATACACTACCGCTTTCTGTTGCAGTTCCTTTGCATGGTCTTCCACCCACTCTGTAGATCCCAGCAATCCCGGCTCTTCCCCATCCCATGCACAATAGACCAGTGTGCGTTTGGGTTTCCATCCTTTTTTGGCCAATTCGCCTATTGCCTTTGCCTCTTCCAGCAGTGCAGCCTGCCCGCTTATCGGGTCGCCCGCACCATTTACCCATGCATCATGGTGATTGCCGCGTATCACCCATTCATCAGGATATTCTGAGCCTTTCATCATAGCGATCACATCATATGCAGGAAGTATCTTCCATTCAAATTCCAGCTTAAGATGCACTTTTGCTTTTCCCGGCCCTATATGATATGTCAAAGGCAATGCACCCCGCCAGTCGGCAGGCGCAACAGGCCCATCCAATGCTTCCAATAAAGGCTGTGCATCATGATAGCTTATGGGTAAAACAGGTATTTTCAAAATAGTGGGCGCATCTTTCCTGTCCAGGCGTTTTGCATTTTCAGTGGAACCAATGCCAGGGGTCAAAGGGTCTCCCGGATAAATAACCATGTCCATTACACTGCCCCGCTGCACACCATATGCACTCTTAAAAGCACCCTTGGGATAAACATCTCCCTGGTTATATCCATCGTCCTTAGGATCTGAGTAAATGATACACCCTACTGCACCATGCTCATATGCCACCTTCGGTTTTATTCCTCTCCAGCATCTTCCATATTTGGCAATCACAATTTTCCCTTTCACGTCTATACCCATTTTTTCCAGCTCTTCGTAATCAGCAGGCAGACCATAATTCACGAAGACCAGTTCTGCATTTACATCTCCGTCAGCACTCCATGCATTATAGGTAGGCAATTGCCCCTCCTGCCCGCTGGTAGCATCTTCTTTTAAAGCAGGTTCCTGCAGTGAGGCTTTATAGACTGTAGGTGAAATCATTTCGAGCACCCTTGTTACAGGTTCAGGAAATAATACCTGGTAGGTTTCGATCTTTGCATCCCATCCGTAGCTCTTGTATCTTGCGAGTATGGTTTCTGCCACCTCTTTGCCGCCCGGCGAACCAATATGATGTGGCTTTGCAGATAATTTTTTAATAGTAGCCCCTATATGATCCGGCTTAATAAATCCATCAAATTTATGTTCCAGTTCAAGCTCATCAGCAGCATTTTTTTTAGTGAACCCACTTATGCTATTTGTCTGTGCCCACATTGCCTGTGACACTGCAATGATAATAAGGATAAAAAATGTACGCATAGATGCCTGCTTTATATTTAATACAGAATGAATTTACTATTTTAAAAAGAACACTAAATATATTATTTTGTCATTAAGTTTAATTCATTGAAACAAGTCATTGACTATTATAAACGGATAAGGAGTTACAAATTGTAACTCCTTATCCGTTTTATGCTTTTTGAATTATTATCTTATCAGGAGTTCCAGTTTCCTGTCGTTCGTTATCACCACCTTGCCATTCTTAATATCTATCAGGCCCTCGCTTTTAAAATCGCTTAGTGTCCTTATCAAAGATTCAGTAGCAGTTCCGGCAATAGTAGCCAGGTCGTCGCGGCTGATGTCTATCAGGTAAGGTTCTTTTTTATTGGTATGGTATTTCTTCTCCAGGCTTACCAATGCTTCAGCTACCTTTTTACGCAATGTATTATAAGCAAGACCTAAAAGATGTTTTTCTTTTTCCGCCAGGTTTTTGGCAAGCAAGCCAATAAATTTTTGGGCAGTTGCAGGGCTGCTGTTGATCAATTCTTCAAAATCTTTTCTTGGTATCAACACAAGCTCTGCTTCTTCCATGCACTCTGCATTTTCTTTATAAGCAGTTCCTTCCAACAAAGACACATAACCAAAAAAGTCACCTTCATTATAAAGATCTATTACCAGGTCCTTCCCGTCTTCATGGGTCTTATATGTTTTTACCTTACCCTTCAGTATATAATATAAATAATGAGGGTGCGCACCTTCCTTATATATAACCTGTCTTTTCTTATAAGTATTGGTATTGCTTTCGTTCTTCAGATCATCCAGGCTTTTCTTGTTGTCCAGGGTCGACATCAATTCGCTAAGCCCCTGGATGTCCGGGCTTAACATTTTCTTCATTACATCCATCTTCTTAAACCGGCTTTCTATGGCATTCAGCAGTTCATTACCTGCAAAGGGCTTGGTAATATAATCATCCGCACCCATTTCCATAGCTGAGCGAAAATCGCTCCGCTCGCTCTTCGATGTTAAAAAGATAAATGGAATATTTTGTGTCTCCGGGTCTTTATGCAGCACGTGCAGCACGCCAAAACCATCCACTCCCGGCATCATAATATCGCAAATTATCAGGTCAGGCTGGTTTTTCTGCGCAGACTCTATACCCTCTTTGCCGTTTGCAGCCATCAGTACTTTATAGTTCGATAGCATTAGTATCTCGGCTACATTTTCCCTGATGTCTTCGTTATCTTCAATTATCAGAATGGTTTTCA
This sequence comes from uncultured Bacteroidota bacterium, assembly GCA_903929655.1. Classification (GTDB taxonomy): domain Bacteria; phylum Bacteroidota; class Bacteroidia; order Chitinophagales; family Chitinophagaceae; genus JABDGU01. The sequence goes on from CAIYVS010000637.1 coordinate 6,288, forward strand.
TTGACCGTTTTTTTGTGATTAAATGTTATTATAAATCTAGTTCCTTTGCCCAGTTCGCTCTCGCATTCCACTGTGCCATACATCAATTCTGCATACTTATTCACAATATGCAGCCCTAAGCCGGTGCCTTGTATATTGGTAACATTCGAAGATCTGAAAAACCGCTTAAATAAGTTTTCCTGGTCTTCTTTGGGTATACCTATTCCGTTATCTTTCACCGAAAGTACAAATTTATTCTTCCGGTTTTCAGCCGTCATTTCTATCTCAGATTCCTCCGGAGAAAATTTAATAGCGTTAGATAAAAGATTGGTCACAATGTGCTTCATCATAGAAGCATCCAGTTCCAACATATCACTGCCCGCATGGCGGTAACTTATATGCTGTCCTTTCTTCAGTAAATGCTGCACCTCCTGCAGCACATCTGTCATTTGTTTTTTAATATCGTACTCAACATAATGAGGAAGAATATTGCCCTCCTCTATTTTCCCTACAGACAGGAAGTCGTTCAGGATCTCAGTAAGAGACGATACCGATGACACAATACGTTGTATATGCTTGTCCCTTTGCGGCTGGTCGGCAGAGCTGGTGTATTTTGATAATAAATAAGCCGACGACAAAACAGCACTCAGCGGTGTTCTGAATTCGTGGGAAGCCATCGAAACAAAGCGCGATTTCAATTCATTCAGTTCTCTTTCTTTTTCAAGCGCAGTTCTCAACTCAGCCTCGGCTATCTTCTTTTCAGAAATATCAATGGCAATACCAAGATAGCTGGTTACATGGTTATGCGAATCCCTTAGTGGCGTAATATCTAAAGACACAAAAAAAACACTTCCGTTCTTTCTTATATAATGCACTTCAAGATCATTGCCCTGGTTTATTTCTGAAAGCGTTGCCAATACCTGGAAATCAGCTTTTATTTTCTTTCCCAAATGCGCAGACAGTTCCAATGCCTTCGCCTGCAACTCTTCAGGGTCATTAAACAGCGCCAGCGTATGCCTGTTTACAATTTCATCGGCGCTATAACCCAGTGCTTTTTCCGCAGCCGGATTAAAAAACTGTATTACCCCGTTTTTATCGCATACTATAATGATCGCGCCCGCATGGTTCCATATATTATTCAGGAAATTATTTACCCGCTGCAGTTCTGTATCCTTTCTTTCCGTCTCCTTTATCTGCGCGCTCAACTGCTCCACCGTCAGTGCAAGAGACTGGGTCCCCTCCTTCACCCTTTCTTCCAGGTGCGCATTCAGTTGTTTTATGGCCTGCTCCGTTTCTTTTCGCTGCGTAATATCATTAATAAAGGCCAATGCATAATTCTCATCACCTATAGTATAATGTCCCAGGCTCACCTCTACCGGAAACTCAGTTCCGTCCTTTTTCAAACCGGACAATTCCATCCCTAATCCCATAGGGCGGCTATGGGGGTCTTCGCTGAACTGCGTGCGGTGCTTCACATGCCTTTCCTTATAGCGCGTCGGTATCAGCGCTTCCACTTTTAAACCCACCAATTCCTTTTCGCTATATCCAAATTGGTGTTCAATAAACTTATTAGCCATCTGTATCTCACCCTTCGAATTGGTTATAAGGATACCAATACTGGCATAATTGAATAGTGCCTGGAAAGATTCACTATTTAATGTGGTAAAAGGCATGCTGAAAGGTACTTTGCTATTTTCAAATAACAAAACCGATTCATCCCTTAATGAATTATGCTTAGCCATAAGTGCAAATATTATTTATATGAAAAGTTTTGGGGGCAACCAATATCAGCACAAAACATGATTTTGGTCAGTTAGTTATTAATAACAAACGTATGTGATGTTGTTTTGGTTCCCAGCTTCCTTGCCACCATCAATGATTGTCACCCTGAACCTGTCGAAGGGATTGTCACCCTGAACCTGTCGAAGGGTAGCACAGAAATAGCTCTGCCGCCCAATAGAAATCCCTCCCCCATCCTTGTCATGGCGGGCACCGACCCGCAATCTACTCTACTCGCGTCATTGCGCGGAGTGATCGCCTGGCCTTGTGAGCAGCCACGACAAAGCAATCTCAAGACCATATGGAAATAGCCCAATAAAAATCCCAAAGCCCAATAAAAAAATAAGCGGATCCCCGAATCTTATCCACAATCATTTTTCCCATACTTTCCCATATTTTCACATGATAGAAGGAAAGTGAAATTGCTAAAACGCTTTACTGTATTGTATTTCAACGCTATTTTGCTCATTTTCCCATCCGGAAATTCTTTTGAGCAAATGTGGA
>CAIYVS010000638.1 GCA_903929655.1 uncultured Bacteroidota bacterium
AATGAAGTCAGCCTTTCTTCTTCAGCCCTTGTGGAGCTTGCTCTGCTCGTTTCGCAGGGAAAAGTTTCTGACAAGAATGCGAAAGCGGCGATGATTAATTATGTTAGCGGAGATAAGTAATGAAAAAATAGGAAGTACAATAATTTTAGGGCGCCTGGTTGATATTCTTTTTGTATTAATTATTCGTGCTTATATAGAACAGGTAGATATAAAAGAGGGTTTTCTTATGGCATTAAAGGATAATAGAATTAGTAATTCTTTGAAATTTATACATCAATCTCCCGAAAAAGACTGGACATTAAATCAATTAGCTGTGACTGCTGGTATGTCCCGTTCGTTGTATTGCAGAGAATTTAAAAGATTAGTTGGCGAAACACCTTTAAGCTATTTGACTGACTGGCGCATTTTAAAATCGAAAGAAATTTTATCAGAGAGCAAAGAAAATATCAGTGAGATAGCCAGTAAGGTTGGCTATCAATCTGAGGCAGCATTTAACAGGCTTTTCAAATCAAAAGTTGGTGAAACTCCTGCAAGCTATCGAAGGAAGATTCTTTCTTAGAAGGGTGAAATTTTTGCATTAGGGATTGAAGCGGAAATTGTCTCGTCCTAAATAAACCTTACATTGGGTATCGTACGGGTTATACTTTACAGTTTTTCGAGTGCTTTTTTTAAATGATAATTAATATAAAATAAGAAATTTTTTTATAAAGATAAGTTTGGCTTGGGATTGCTATTTGTGGAGCCTACAATTATTTTTTCCATGATTTCAAGATTTAATTTTGTAGGACTTTAACCCAAGTAATATAATCGGTTATTGCTTATCAAGGAAATTAGGCGGATACACTACCTGCCCATGCTTTTGGGCAATTGCCTGTAATTTTTTTATGGATTCAATGTCCATAGGTGGCAGTGGAAGAAATTCGCCAGCAGCAACGGGCTCCCCTATTTCTTCAAAAAATTCTTCCAGCCCGGCAGGGATAACTGTGCAAAGTAAATGAGCCAACTTATCGCTGACATTTTTAAAATGATGCACTACGCCGCCTTCTGGTATTACTATAAAAGAACCTTTTTTTGCAGTATATGACCCAGCTTCAGAATGAACCTCAACTTCACCATCGACAATATAAAAGGACTCATAAAAATTGGCATGGGAATGCGGGCCCGGACCGTTTTGAGTAGGTACCAGCATTTCGATAGTAGAAAATGTACCGTTCGTTTGCTTACCCGAAACAAGTACACGGTAGTTGCCGCCAACTACTGATAAAATTTCTCCACCGGTAGGTTCTACTGTTATTGGCATCGATTTTGTATTTTCCATTTTATTTTTGTTGTTTTTACATGTATAAAATTTGTCATTGCTTATTTGCAATATTTCTGCACCAATTCATTTAGTTGCCCTTTTTTGATAGCTACTTTAGCAAAATAATTAAATATCGGTTCGGCTATTTTTTGAACCCCTACCATTCTTGAGTTACTTAAGTATACAAAAAGTACTAAATCTGAAAACTTCTTAGGCGTTCCTGCATCGCTTGCTAAGCCATCGTTTGCAAGTCCTTTTAAAATAAAAAGTGCATTCTCAAAGTTTTTATTGCCGGGATGAAGGGTTACAGTTATAACACATTCCTCGTTGGAAACATTGTGGTAGTAATGTTTTTCGTTCGGTTCTATGGTTGCAATATCTCCTTGCTTTAAATGGTGGATGTGTTGGCTTTTCCCTACTTCCAATGTGCCTTTTAAGACTTCAAATGTTTCTGAAAACAATGTGTGGTAATGCCAAGGGGTTTTTTCGCCGGGTAGAATATTTAACTCCAATTTGCTGTTTTTATTAGTTTCTACCGAACTAATCAGTTTAATATATCCTTGAGTTTTCATAGTGATTCTTTTTGAGGTTTAGTTGCCAATAAAATTATCCCGAACACAGAACAAAGGATGATAACAATGATATGTGGCATAGCTTGAAGAACACCGGTATAGCTTTTGCTAAGGACAATAGACATATCGATAACTGGAATCATTGCCCCCGCTAATAGGGTTACGCCCACGGCTCGCCTTTCATTGAGCAAAACAAAAGCGCACAAAAGCACACCGGAAAATATATCCCGGATACCTTTTATATGGTGAAATGAATAATCTCCACCTGCATTAAAGTGAATGCCGAATCCGGCTGTTGCTGCTTCAGGAGAGAAAAAGAAACGGGCTCCAAGAAAAATCATTCCTAGGCCTACTAATAACGCAATTGCATAAGAAATTTTTGTTGTCATGATAATTTGTTTTAAAATTTAAATAATGAAACAAAATTATTCTGACAACAGCCGACATTGATGCACCTGGGTTAACAAATCAAAATTGGGTTGAAATTCTTTTACG
>CAIYVS010000639.1 GCA_903929655.1 uncultured Bacteroidota bacterium
CCTCAGAAAGATGGCAATACTGCAGCTTTCTTCTTTCCCACTTGTGGGGAGAAACATTCCATTCTTTAAACCAAAGTTTTTCATTTAAAACCAAATTCAATCTCTCAGTTTCTTTTATTTAAAGTCTATAAAGTGTATTTATTATTTAAAATAACTGCTTTATGTATTTTTAAAAATATTGACAAATTTCATAGCTATTGACTTTCAGCTTTAATCTCTATATGTTTGTTCATCGCCAATAAATGCTCTAAATGAAAAAAAATAATATATTTCGTAATCTTGCTGCTTTTAATTGGCTAACAATTTTCATTTTTCTTTTTCCAGTCAATTGTTTCTCACAAAATAAGGATTCTTCTTCTTTTAAATTGAGTGGGTACATTGATGTTTATTATGCAAGTTATTCCGATTCTGTAGGAATTAACAGGTATTCAAAATTCCCTGATATTTCTCCCAGAGACAATGCATTCGGTCTTAATATTTTTCAGCTTAGCGGGCAGTATAATTCTGAAAAATTAAGAGCTACAGCTACTATGCATTATGGCGATCTGCCCGCAAGCGCATGGTCTCCGCAGTTTAATTTTTTGCAGGAAGCTAATATAGGTTTTAAGGTGAATAAGAAGATATGGATAGATGCAGGGTTATTTAAAACGCATATAGGGACAGAAGCGCTGCTACCCAAAGACAATATAGCCAGTTCGCTTTCCGTAATAACATTTTATGAGCCCTGGTGGCAGTCTGGTATTAAGGTTTCTTATACTCCTAATGACAGGTTGTTTCTCTGTTTGCACTTGTTGAATGGCTATAATACTTTTATTGAGGTAAATAAAAAGAAGTCGGTTGGTGTCGCGGCAATTTATACTTTTAGCGATAAAGGCAGCCTGGGCTATTATAGCCTGTATGGAGATGAGACCCCAGACACGATAAGTGGTACCCATTTGCGTTTATTGAACAATTTTGTTTTTACCTACATGCTAACACCCAAATTAAAAACAATTATAGGAATTGATTATATTTCCCAACAAAATTCGGGTATTAGTGATCCTGCAAAGACGGCCAGCGTTTATAGCGCCATACTTACCTTAAGGTATCAGCTTAAGCCCAAAACTGCGATATATGGCAGGTTTGAAATATATAACGATGCGGATGGTATGCTGAGCGGGATAATTCTGGATGCGAAAAACAATCTAACGGGGTATAAATTAATAGGTTATACCCTGGGACTTGAATACAAACCAACTGATAATTCTTATGTAAGATTGGAAGGAAGGGATATGATGATGGATGCGGACCAGAAAATATTCTGGACTAATAACAGCGCAACGAATACCCGCTTGGAAATAATGATAACTGCCGGAATATGGTTTTAAAAACATCTTTTAATATATTTTTAACTTTAAAACGAGGACTATTTTATGTTTGATACAGGTACCACAGGCTTCATGCTTTTAGCAACCAGCCTTGTTATGTTAATGACGCCAGGCCTTGCCTTCTTTTACGGTGGCCTTGCAGGTAAACGCAATATACTCGGGATCATGATCCAGAGTTTTGTTTCTATGGGAGTTACCACAATCATGTGGTTTATATGCGGATACTCCTTGTGTTTTAGCGGCGATGCTATGGGAGGCCTTATAGGCAACCTGGATAAAGCATTTATGCATGGCGTTGGTTTGAATACACCCTTTCCTGGCAATCATAAGCTGCCGGAGTTTGTGTTTATGGCATAC
>CAIYVS010000640.1 GCA_903929655.1 uncultured Bacteroidota bacterium
CCCCATAATGGGTTCTTACGAGTCTTATAATGCAAATGGCGTGATAATGCCATGTACCGTTGGAATAAAATATCGTTTATAATGTTTTATTAATTCCCGCCGCTTTGCTGGCTTGAGCCAAATCTTTTATCAAGAGTGGATCTTGTTCAATAGCGTTGCCTACAACTACTATGTTAGCACCGGCTTTGCAGTTGGCATATACTTTTTCGGGGCTATGTATGCCACCGCCAACAAATAGGGGAATATCGGTATGTGCGCTTACTTTATGTATCATTTCTTCTGAAACCGGATTTTTTGCCCCGCTGCCTGCATCCATATAAATAATATGCTTGCCTTGTAGTTCTGCTGCCCATGCAGTGCAGACTGCAATATCCGGTTTGTCGGCTGGTATGGGGGTTGAATTGCTCATATAAGAGACGGTGGTCTGAACACCGCCATCAATCAGCATATAGGCAGTGGATATGACTTCTATACCACTTGCTTTTATTTGCGGGGCGGAGATGACATGTTGTCCTATCAGGAGATCGGGATTGCGGCCTGATACCAGGGAAAGGTATAATAAAGCGTCTGCATAGGGGGTGAACTGGGAAGGGCTACCCGGGAATAGGACAACAGGTATTTCGCTCTCTGCTTTAAATCGCTGAATGCAGGCTTCCAACTGGTTTACCATGAGCAGGCTGCCGCCAATGAGTAAATAGTCAACTGCTGCATTGTTACAAAGCCTGGCAAGGTGCTGCATATCTGCAGGTGATATTTTATCGGGATCGGCCAGCACAGCAAAACCACTTTTGTCTTGCTTTTTCAGATCACAGAGATCCCGGTATATTTTTCCTGTTGCCATAGAATCATTCAAAAGTAAAAAGTAAAAAGTAAAAAAGCAGGTATTTTTTATGCAAATATACCTGCTTTAGTATGGCCAAAGGTAAAGTCTGAGAAGCTAAAACTGTCTTTATTTTTGTTTTAAGAGATCGCGAATCTCGGTAAGTAACTGATCTGTGGACGATGGGCCGAATGGTTGGGCAGCTTTGGCTGCTTCTTCTTTTGCACGCATTTTTGATATGAATTGTATAGCAATGAAAATGAAAAAGGCGATAATGAAAAAGTCCACAACTGTCTGTATGAAATGACCGTATGCAAAGATATTGGCGCCTGCTTTTTTCGCTTCCTCCAGGGAATGATAGATATCTCCCTCTTTTGCAGGTCTGAGGACTATGAATTTATCGACGAACATTTCGCCTTTGCCTGTTATAATGCCCACCAGTGGCATGATAACATCTTCCACCAGGGCGGTAACTATTTTGCCAAAAGCACCGCCAATAATTACACCCACGGCGAGGTCTATTACAGAGCCCTTCATTGCAAATGCTTTAAAATCTTTCCAAAATGCCATAGAAAAAAAAGTTTTTATAAATCTAGTAAAAATAAATTATTTGTCATAGGCAGTGTCTGCCCGCAGATTATCATTGCATAAAGTGTATATCCGTATGCGGTTACCTTTTATGATTGCCGGTATTAAGTATTAAGCATGTCAACAAAAAAGGTACATATCATTCTTGCTATAACGTTCCTGTTGGATTTCATTTTTTGCATTAGTTATAAAATCAGTTTCGTAGGCCAGTTCATGGATGTGTTATTGATACTGGCTTTATTTGGCAGTGCCTTTGTCATCTTGCTTAGTTCTTATAATAGCCTTTCCCGGCTTGCTAAATTTTATTATGGAATCTATCCTGTATATCTTTTGCTTTTGGTTGTGACTTTAGTTTTGAGAGGAGGCTTTATTTTGATATTCCTTTTAATACCCTTTTGGCCATTTGTGCCCCAGAAAAATTTTGTTGAGTCTCCGGGTTTGCAGATCAGGGCATGGGGAGCGCCCTTGGGAAATGCCAGTTATGTACTGTATAAAAGATATGTTTTGTTTGAAAGACAAGTTGGAAAGCCCTTATCGGCAGGCGAATCTTATGGACGCAAAGAGCAATGGAAAAATATAGCTATAAGGGATGAAAATAAAGACTCCATTGATGTATCGGTTAATATTAATAACAAAGATACTGTGCTGACTTTTTATAAATGACAATAACTATTTTATCAGGAACTATGATCGCAAATGATGACCCATGTTCCTTTTATTTTATGAAATAACAAGGTGTAAGAGCCTGCAAGATCTCCAGCGGTTCTTTTCAGTGCCCACTTGCCAATGATGAAATAGTAGTCGGCGGATAGTTTTTTCATACTGAGGATGGTAGAGGTAAGCTTGCCCATATGTGCTTCATCGGGGTAGGCTTTCAGGTAGCGGTCCAGGGTGGGTTTATATCCGTAGGTAGGTCCATTTTTGCCAATAAATACCAGGCTGTCGTTTTCCCAATAGCCATTCATGAAACCGGCTATATTTCCTTTATTCCATTGGGCGGCTTGTGCACTTAATAGATTGCGGATGGCTTTTTCATCTTTGTTTTGACAGAATGCAATACCTGTATATAACAAGCTAAAACAAATAAGTAATATTTTTTTCATAAATAATGGTCTTAAAAGAATATGCCAAAGTACAAATTCATTTTAGTGTATTTTGACAATAAAAGGCTACGTAAAATATTTCGTCCGATACGGGCAATGTCATTAAGTTAAGGATTTGTGTTGTATTTGAATAATGTCACCCTTTCAGGGTTCTCC
>CAIYVS010000641.1 GCA_903929655.1 uncultured Bacteroidota bacterium
TAGACAATGAACAACTTTTGGTGGTATATCAGGCTATAGGCAGTAACCAACTGATGCTAATTTCGTTTAGCCTTGCCACAGAGCAGTGGAGCAATCCTATTCCCATAAAAAGCGGCATGCAGGGCTGCAACCCTGCTATGGCTGTGAATGGAAACACTATTTACACACCTTACCAACCCTGGGATAATAAAGTGGTGGGGCAGCTTTATATGGCAACTTCGCAAAACGGAACAAGCTGGACAACCACGAGCAGCCCCATCTCAACCAATATAGGGGGCGGCCGTTGCACCATAACGGTATTTAACGGCAGTCTGTATATTTTCTACCAGGAAATGAATTCGGCGCTGCTCTGCATGATATTTTCAAGCGATGGTGTATCGTGGTCGGCGCCTGTATATGTAGGCGACTATACCATACAGACAGGGCCTGCCGCTACTGCCTTTAACGGGACACTGTACCTGGTTTTTCAACAGGTAAGCAATAAGGAACTGTATGTTATCTCCAGCGCCAACGGCACGGCCTGGAGTTCCCCTATCTCGCTTTTCGGCAGTGTACAGGCCTGCAATCCTTCACTTACATCGTATCATGGTATGTTATACCTTGCCTACCAGCCCTGGAACGGCAAGGTAGTGGGCCAGATGTATATCGGATCTTCTGCAAATGGCAGTAGCTGGCAACACAGCAGCAACCCCATTATCACAAATATAGGCGGGGCACCTCCGGTAATAACCGTGTATAACGGCGCCATGCAAATCGTTTACCAGGAAATGAATTCGGCAAGCCTGTGTATCACTACATCCGGAAACGGAACAGACTGGACACCTGGGGCTTACATCTCTAACTATGCTACTGCTACCGGGCCGGGTGCCACATCATTTTTACCTGTTTAACAGCGTCTGCGTTTTGTATTATATTACTTGAGTGCATCGCATTATGCCAGGCGTGGAAGTAGGTATTCGTAAGCGGATATTTAGGTCATCATTATTAACAGAATACTAATATAAATCTGTTCCTTGTAGATTTTGAATTGCGTCCCGCTTTAATTGAGAATCTTCCATAGTAAATTGCTGTTTAAACAATCAAGCGCATCCTCTTTTTATGCTAATCAAATTGCGTGAAAACCCATACCTGCGTGGGCTTTTTTCGAAATTGACTTAGAGGGAAAGCGACCATGTAAAACGATTGAAAATCCGCAAGTAATCGGGGAGCATATAAAAAAGCGCAGATTAGAACTTAAACTACTGTAGTCTGATGTTGCTAAGATATTCGATGTTTCGACAGACACAATTACCTACTGGGAGAACGGCAGAAGCCACCGGCTAATTAAGCGTTATTCCAAACTGATTCAATTTTTTTGGGTATAATACGTTTCCTTTTGAAACTGAAACTTTGGGCGGAAGGATTAGAAAATTCAGGACTGAAAACGGCTTAAGTCAGGAAAAATTGGCTGAAATGGTTGGGGCGGACTAGACTTCCATATTGGCTTGGGAGGCAAATATTCGTAAGCTATTACCTAGTAAATTTAGATTGTTGGAAAAAAAATAAAAGAGCTTTAAAAAAAGCTCTTTTATTTTTGCATTTGCATAATATATATCAAGAGTAGTTCAAGACATCGTTTCATTAAAATATAAAATATTTGGTGAATTTTGTCATTTTTGCAACTAATTAGTTGTTTTATCAGAAAGTTCCGTATTTTTGTATCATGACAATTAATTTTTACAGAATATGGCTACGTCAGACGAGGTGCAGCACTTTTTACAGGACTTTAAAACAAAGCTTGGCATCTGGGGAGTCGTATTCCGAGATGATAGAGGTAAAAATGCCCAAGCATTATTAGATTTGGAAATAACACCAATCAATAGAGAACAGGTTCTTAAAGAATTACAGGTTACAGATTATATTGAAGGTCCTAAAAAAGAAAGTTTATATCGTGGGGCGGATATGTGGGTTTTTGGAAAAAATATAAAAGGAAGGGAAGTGTATATAAAAATTACACTCGGGTTAGTAGGAGCGAAAGTTATTTGCATTTCTTTTCATATTGCAGAACAGACTTTGAAGTACCCTTTAAAAAAGTAGATTATGAAAAGTCCATTTACTGGTGGTACCACTACTCAAGAAAGAGAAATAAGATTTCTTGAGTACAGAAAGGACAAATTTGAAGTATTGTATCACTACTATGTGTGCGTAGACACTAACGAACAATTTACTACGACAGAACTCGATACTCTGAACCTGAATCAGGTTTATAATAAGTATAGAGCCAAATATGGAATCCCTTTTACGGATGAAATAAAAAGTATCAGAGAAAAGTATGACTTGAGCGCAATAAAAATGAGCGAGGTTCTTGGTCTTGGCGCTAACATTTATAGAAATTATGAAGCTGGTGAAATACCGAGTGTGTCAACTGGTAGATTAATTCGTTTAGCTGAAGACCCAAGAGAATTTACGAAGTTGCTCGAAATGACTAAAAACTCTTTGGAACCCCATGAGTATGAGAGAGTGAAAAAGAAAATTGATCACGCTCTAAGTGGCTGGGGGGCGGTGGAGGATATGTGGGCTGGTTGGCTTCTCGGTAATAAATATCCCAATATTTTAAACGGATATCGAGTTCCGAGTATAGAACGTATAGGTAATATGGTTCGTTTTTTTGCAAATAGAAATCAACCGTTTACAACAGCGTTAAATAAACTTTTATTTTATTCGGATTTTGGACATTTTAAAAAATACGGTCAAGGCATTAGTGGGATGTGTTATGTAGCATTGCCGAAAGGCCCCGTTCCCGAGAATTATGGCGGCATATATAACTGCCTAGTAAATGCAGACTTTGTAAAAGTTCAAGAAGAAGATTTTGGAGAATTTGTGGGTGATAAGTTTTTCACCGATGATGTCGTTGTTTTCGACCCAGAAGAAGGTCCATTCTCTGAAGCTGAATTAGAAACCCTAGAGTATGTTTCTGATAAATTTAAGGGAAAGACCACAAAAAAAATAGTTGATATTAGTCATCAAGAACCTGCATGGAAAGACAATGCTGATTCTCATAACAGAATAAGTTTTGAATATGGTTTTGTTTTAAAAAAAATTTGATTGAAATGCTAAACGAATTGATATGGAAATTGGAAAATAATAAGTAACTAAAAGAGAAAGCCTCCAAAAGTTTTCGAAGAACTTTCAGAGGCCTGGGATGGTTAAGCAAGCTTACCTTTCCCTAGTTGTAATAAACTCAGTCCAAAAGTAGGTGTTGTTTACTAAACAAACAACACCTATAAAAAGGCTTCAAAAGCCTGAGACATCCTTCTCTTACAACAATCTTCTCTTTTAAAGCTTGCCGGCTGAACAGTCTATCCGCAGTATTGCTGGAAGTAGACCCATTATTAATTGCTAAATTTTTAAGCAAATGGCAAGAGAACCATAAACAATAAAATGATCGGCGAAAGCATGTCCTAATTGCAGGCCGAAGGACAATTCACAAAATTAAATATTCACAACAAATTAAATTTCAACACAATGCAAGATAATGATATTATTTCAAACGAACCTGGTCACAAACCCGTTCTGAATTTTTTTATTAACGATAAAGAGCACTCCACTCATGACCAATTCAAAACAGGCCATGAATTAAAGACGACTGGTGGAGTTCCATTAAATGATGAACTGTATTTAAAGGTTGAAAGACCTTGGAAAGACGAATTAATAGAAAATGATAGGAGAATAGACTTGGCTCTTCCAGGCAAGGAACATTTCTTTTCCAAGCCTTTGCATACAACAATCATAACCATCGAGTCCTCTTTAGGGGATATACCCAAACACCCCTATCTGAATTCTACTCACATTTCAGCATTAGTTAAGCTTGTTGTAGAGAGGTTTCATTTTGACCCATCCGGAAATTATAAATTAAGAGTGAAAGGTAGCACAGAGAATTTGGATTCTAACTTAACAATTCACCAAGCTGGGTTACAAGATTGTGCAATTTTAGTTTTCACTGACATAGGAAAGGGCGCATGACAATACAAGCAGACATATCGTTGAAGACAGTGGTCGCCGAAATTAAAATGTGTGAAGCAAACTGCGAAGCGTTTGGTTGGAGGGTATCAGAGATTGACGAAGCCAACCAAACCTTCACAGTGACACTCATTTCTCCTGCAGACAATGAGGTATACATTTTAGAGTTCAAGTTTGATGAATACCCCGCACTTCCATATTTAATTGAGTTTGTGGACCCTGAAACGAAGCAAAAAGCAACTCAACATGCTTACCCAAAATGCACGGACTCGTTTTTTCATCCCAATCTGGTCATTTGTCATCAATGTTCAAGAAAATCATACTCAACATTACATAAAGAATGGGAAATTCAAAATTGGCGAAAAGGTGCAGGGGGGCTAATAAATCTTAAAGCAATACTTGATGCAATTTATTTTAGAATCTCAGACAAATCCAAATCACTGTATGTTGGGAGAATGGCTTAAAAAATTTAGGGAAAAGAGGATAACCCCCAAAAACGATACGGTCTACACAATACATCCCGATATAGTTAATTATACGGTGAGTATTCTAAAAGAATATGGTTCAGTAGATGCTGAAGGTGTTGTGTATTGGGCAGGAAAAGTTGAGGGCAACAAAAAATTTGTCTGCGCTGCAGTGGCGCCTAAGATAAGAGGATCAAGATTCGGATTTTACACCGATCACCAAGCGAATGCAGACTTTGTCGAATTTATTCGAAGTCATAACTTGGTTTATATATGCCAAGTCCATTCACATCCTGGAGATTACGTTGACCATTCAATTACAGACGATAAAGAGACCGCGTTTCGTGCTGAAGGTCTTATATCCATAGTGGTGCCGCACTTTGGAAAATTCGGACTATTGCCATTCTCAAAATGCGGTATTCATCTGTTTACTAAGGGTGCCTTTTTTCGACTATCCGATAGATATATCCATAGAAATTTCAAGACCATAAATTTTACTTCCTCACCGATTTTAAAAGATTTGAGAAATGCAGACAAATTATGAAAACAGAGACCTAAGAACAGATGCGTTTTCAGGTATAACTGAGCAATATAAGTCCACGAAAGTTCAGATAATCGTCAACTCACAAAGAAACTCGTTTCGTTATCAAATTATGACGAGTACATTACTTAATACATTGGCAAGATGGTGTCGTACTATAAAAATCTCGTGTGATAACGAAACCAATTTATTGCCAAACATAGAAAAAACGTTGGGTACGCACGAAAGCCTTAGCAAATTAGTTTATGAGATATATCCCCCGATAAATTTCACTATAACGGAAAACAAAGCAGTTGATGAAGCATATGATATAGTTGTTTACATTGGAAAGCCTGAAGCCCTGGGAAATTCTCCCTTTGTTTCAATAGATGCAAACGGCTGGATTTGTTGCTGTTCATTTTTAGATTACGGTAAATGTGGGGCAACTATACAAGACGAAGAAAATATTACTGGTCCTGTTTTTGCCGCATGTCTTGCAAATGCTGAATTATTTAGATGGGCAAATAAAATGATCTCGAATCCCTATACCCGTTGGTATGACGTCAACGAACTGAAAATTAGTCAAACTGAACTTATAAATGTGAAATCGTTTCCTCACAATATTAATCTTGGAAAGATTTATGTTGTTGGATGTGGTGCTATAGGGTCGTCATTTACCTATCTACTTGGACTGACAAACTGGAAAGGTGATGTCGGTTTAATTGACTATGATGAAGTCGACATTCACAATACAAGTAGTTCTTTACTGTTCACAATGAATGACGCAACTAAAAAATTAAAAAAAACAGATGTTTGTGGGGCATATCTCCAACGTTCAAACTTCAGTGTCAATACGTTTGAAACCGACTTCAATAAATTAGGCTATCATCATTCTGACCTGAACAAATCAGCAGATGTAATTTTCTGTTTTGCAAATGAACACAATGTTTGGTCCTCAATACAAAATATATATCCGCCAGTTGTTTTTCACGCATCTACCAGTAAGAATTGGGGTATTAATATAGGTAGACATATTCCACATTTAGATGCATGTATAGTTTGCACTTTCAAGGAATTTATCGATAGTGTATACGTACCTCGTTGCTCCGAAGGTAAAATTCCAACCGACCATACTGACGATAATATAGATGCTTCAAATACAGCAATTTTACCCTTTCTAAGCCCAACCGCTGCCTTATTAACTTTAATCGA
>CAIYVS010000642.1 GCA_903929655.1 uncultured Bacteroidota bacterium
AGTAGCTTTTAAATGTAGATTGCTTAATAAAATGAATGATTTGGGAATGCCTAAAAGTTACCGAGTCACGTAAAGAAAATTAAAATTTAACTTGACGGCTCCTAAACAAGAGCCATGCAACAAAGTCTCTTTAAATTATTAAATCAGGTCTGTTGTATTATGTAAAAATAACTTTATATCAATTGGGCAAGTATTGCAGGCGATATTGTTTTTTTGAACTATTACATTCTTAATGTTTCCAAAGCTCAAAATACTTAAATATCTTTTAGGCCTTGGCAAGTAATAGAAATTGCTGTTTTATTTAAGATTGGGAAATAGTTTCCTCCTTGCTTTTCGCATCTGTGCCATAATGGAAGATGGGAATATTTTATACATAATTTCGCGGGCACGGTTTAAATGTTGCGGAGGTTCGAAATAGGTATTAAAGGTTTTTTTATCAACAATTTTATTCCTTTTTATATTAGCAGGATGTTTGATCTCCCCTAATTGATGTGCCTGTATGTAGCCAGCCTTACTATCGTTCACAGTATGAGTTGCGTCCGTACCAAAGCCTATATTAGTAACCAGGTTCACAGCTGGTGTAATAGCCAAACCATCACTATTCCAGCACGAAAACATCCACTGAAAATCCCAGATATCACCCCGTTTACCATCCTTTACCATCTCAGCAATATTGGTCCAGAAATCATGCTGTTTTTTATTCATAACCAGCTTGCTGAACATTGAAGACCTTAAAAATTCGTCCAGGAAAGCAACATTGAAATCATAATGTTGCCATGCCCTGCGCCAGGTAGCCCAGCCCCATGCCGTAAAATATTGGGTGAAATAATAAGAATCAGGCCCTGTATATTTTTTCGACAGGAAATTGTTCCCGCTGATATGCATCACTTGCTCATTGTCTTTGTAACGTTTCAGTAATTCATCGCAATAATTAAAAAAGCTTTCATCAGGCACGCAATCATCTTCCAGAATGATACCTTGCTCCACATTACTGAAAAACCAGCTTATAGCGTTTGCCGGCCCATGCCCGCAACCCAGGTTTTGGCCGCGATAAAGAGTGCGGAGTTTACAATCCCAATCAATATTTTTAAACAAATTTCTTACTTCTTCACATTTTTCAGCTTCCCCCGCTTTGTCTGTACGTGGTCCATCAGCAGCCACATAGAGAAATTTCGGTTTTACCTTACGAACAGCATCCAGCACCTGCCGCGTAGTATCCGGCCGGTTAAATACCATTAATAATATAGGTGTTTCAAAACTCATTGTTTGTGTAACATTACATCCAGAAAACCCGGGAAGAGTTTGTGTTTGCGTAGCATATTCGCAAAGGTATCATCCGGCGCTTTATACTTTTTCCAGGGCGTTTCATAAAGATACTTATAGTATTCTTTTTTTTTAGGGTGTTTGTCCATATACTGCCAGGGCTTTGATCGGCCGGTATAATGAATTATCAGCGGGGCCCTTATAGCCTCTTGTATCTCCCTTTGGGTATAAGTTAAAGCATCCTTATCAAAGTTAAACATAAGAGTCTGCAAGTTGTATTTGGGTGCTAAAGCCTTCCAGTGCCCTTTACAAACTGCATTTAAAGCATCCTGGTCCCAAAAGGTGATTTTATCTTCATTATTAATAACAAAATCTCTTAGTTTTTTGCCCAGATCCAATTTCCTCCACTCTTTAAGGTTCATCAACATGACACCCGAATTAAAATAGGGGTCTGTATCACTAAATCCTAGTTTCTTTTTTTCAGGAATTAAAGGATCTTCAATTGCAGCAACATAATAGCCATCAATATCTATATTGTAAAGTTCCTCGAGCTTGCCGTTTACTATAATATCCACGTCCAGGTATAAAATTTTATCGATGCCTGCAGGCACCAGATCAGCCATTTCTATGCGGTAATAATTGGCCGCAGTAGCATGTTCACTCAATTTAAAACCAGAGAACAGCGCTTTATCTATTTTTACTTTTTCAACTTGTACATGTGTATTCTTATATACCTGTGCTAATTTATCCCAATCTTCATCACTCAATTGTTCATCGCAAATTGCAAATAAATGGATGCTATTATCTGGATTATTGACTATTAAAGAACGTAGCATTACAGCTGCATGTTGCAGATAATTTTTATCAAGCGTTATTGCTACATTTATCTCAGCCATTCAGTAGTGAGTTGTAAATTTTTAAATAAGCATTTACCTGCACTTTTTCATCATATTTTTTACAAGCCTCACTGCTTATTTTTTCAGGAATAAAAGAATGTTCATACTCTTTGAACTGCATGATAGATGCTGCCAATGACGATGCTGTAAGGTCTTTACACAAAAGCCCGTTCTCACCATCCTGCACCATATCCGGTATACCACCCACCGGGAACGCAATTACAGGCGTCCCGCACATCAGGCTCTCAAGCACCGTATTAGGTAAATTGTCAGCCAGCGATGGTATGACAAACATATCTGCAGCATTATAGGCTGTGCTCAGCAATTGCTCATCTTCAATATAGCCTAGTTGCAGAACTTCCATGTCGTTAAAAGCGGATGTGTCAGGAGTTTTGGCACCCACTGTGCAAACCACATACTCGTCCTTATTAATTAATTTGATTGCCTCTGTAAGCAAGCTATAGCCCTTTCTGATATTGTCAACTAAATAAGCAACAAACAATATCACTTTCTTATTGCCTGCTAATCCTAAACTCTTTTTTGCAGCGGCTTTGTCCCTTAGCTTATAAATGGAGCTATCTATACCATAAGGCACCAGGTGATGATCAAAACGCTGAAATGCCCTGCTGCTTTTTGATGATTTCATCAACCAGGTAGAAGGAGAAACAATCGCTATTTTACTTTTATTAAGCTCTTGATACCCGTCTAACTTCTTCTGCAATTCTGTGTGCGAGTAATCATCGTTTATAGTGCCTGCCAATTGAGGGCAATTATGGCAATCCATTTTATATCTTTCACAGTTACCTGCATAATGGCATCCACCTGTAAATGGGTTCATATCGTGCAGCGTCCACACAATCGGTTTTTTTGCTTTTTTAAAAAAACTGTAATCAACATAGTGCGCAGCTACAAAATGCAAATGAATGATATCAGCTTCTGCATACAGTGGATGCTCCGTAATATCATTTACCGAATTAGAGAATGTAAAAACCTCCAGTCCTGGCGGTCTTAGACTTAATATCTGTTCCTGGTATTTCAGTTCTTTATCAAATCGGGCATCCTTATGCAGGCCGCTTTGATAAAGCAGTTTGTAAAGTATCTTTTTAGGTATACTATTAGTTTCTTCCTTGTGCTTTTGAGCCTGGAAATCCCAATAATTATATGCGTGGGTAATGCCTGCCGGGGGAACATCCTTTATAAGCAGGGTAGAGTCTATCCCCGCTTTTCTATAAGACATATGCAGCCGGTAACATGCTTTTGATGCACCACCTGCCTTATTATTACTATTTAAAATCAGGATATTCATTTATGCCTTAGGCCTTGAGCCAAGTTTAAGAAGCCCGACTATTTCTGCTTTGTCTTTTGCGGCTATCAGTTCTTCCAGTTCCAGTTCCCACCATTTCGAGGCTTTTATTTTCTCAATCGTCTTTTCATCAAAGCGGTATTTTTTTATCATCCCCGGCGATCCTACAACAACAGCATATTCGGGCACATCATGCATTACAAGCGAGTTGGCGCCAATAATTGCACCGTTCCCAATAGTCACGCCATTCCTGATAAGGACGTTCCCGCCTATCCACACATCATTTTGTATTGTAACCCTTTTATTGAATTGCAGCTGGTTTTCCTCAACAATATCTTTCCCGTATAATGCTTCATTATAATAAATATGCGGACTGGTAGAAAATTTGCCTATAGGGTGCTCTCCAAATCCAATAACCACATTAGGACCTATAGAACAATAATTGCCGATATCAGTATTGTAAATAAGTGAATTCTGTGCCACATAACTATGACGGCCTATTTTCGAATTGTGTACTGTATTATTCCCGTACAATTGGTAGCGGTCTTTCTCAGCTCTTTCATACATCCGCAAAGTATCGTCCAGGCCTTCGGCACCCCTGTTGTA
>CAIYVS010000643.1 GCA_903929655.1 uncultured Bacteroidota bacterium
CCACATTACCGAAACGTTTGGACATCTTCCGCCCGTCTTCGCCCATGATGAGACCGACATGCTGGAGCTTGGCGAAAGGTTCTACCGTCGAGACAGCACCGATGTCATACAAGAATTTATGCCAAAAACGGGCATAGATGATAGCTCATAATCTGATACAGGCTTTCGAAACTTATTGCTGATAAATCATTTTATTAGTCATTATAATGCCCTGCTAATCGCGGGGCATTTTTATTTAATATCGTAATTCTTTTCTAAATCAAGGATAGGGTTTAGAAAAAGACAAAATAATTTGCTTTATTCGCAGGCTAAATTCATTGCTTGCAGGGAAAGATCATCATTATTGCAGCTCCATCCGGCGCCGGAAAAACCACTTTGGTGAAGCGGCTGGTAAAAGCATGTCCTCAACTGGAGTTTGCTATCTCCGCCTGCACAAGGGAACCCCGTCCCGGTGAAGAACATGGCAAAGATTATTATTTCTACAAAGTAGATGAGTTTAAAAAGCTGATAGAACAGGATGCATTTGTGGAATGGGAAATGGTTTACACGGGTAAATATTATGGCACCCTGAAATCAGAATTCCAGCGAATATGGGATGAAGGTAAACAACCACTGGTGGAGATTGATGTGAAGGGCGCACTGAATATTAAGAAGGATTATAAAAGCAATTCATTGAGCATATTTATCGAGGCGCCTATAGAGGTATTACAGGAACGCCTGAGACTGAGGGGCACTGAAAGCGACGAACACCTGGCTGAACGTCTTGAAAAAGCAAAATTTGAATTATCTTTTGCTACTCAATTTGATAAGCGTGTAGTAAATGAAAATATTGATACAGCTACTAGTGAATTAGTAAATGTGGTTGAAGCGTTTTTAGGAGAATAGAATCTGGCCATAAATTCTTACATTTAATTAATCATTTATTCATGGAATGAACTTAGCTCCAATTGCAGTTGTGGTGGTGGGCCTTTGGTTGCTTATTAATGGAATACTCCATGATATTTTTGTATTAAGATCAGAGTATGGCAAAGTATATAACAGGGAACTGCTAAGGTTATTAATGGACGGGCATGTTCTTATTAGCTGTGGGATCATTTTATTGTTTTGCTATAAGGACATACAACAAAACCAGGCATGGGCATATTATGTTGCCATTACGGTATGCAGCAGTATGCTGGTATATTGTGCGATGATCTTTCCGTTTTTAAAATCGTTTGTTACAATTTTGCTTAATGCAACATTAATAGTTATACTGCTTATAGCATATTTCAAATACACTTAAAATTATTTTTATGGCACAAAATGATTGGAGCAGTTTCAAACAAACTATGTATTATAAGGTGCCTCTGCCGATAGTTTATAAAACATGGGCCACACGTAGCGGGCTGGAAAGCTTTTTTCTGAGCCAGGCTGAATTTACTAAAGCGGATGGAAGCATCCGCGACTATGATAGCCCGATACAGGCAGGCGATACTTATAAATGGAGATGGTTTGGCTACCCTGTGGAAGAATATGGAACGATAACCGAGGCCAATGGCGTAGATACTATACGTTTTATCTTTGGGGAGGCGGGCATGGTAACTATTTCATTGAGAGAAGAACAGGGAGGTACTTATCTCACACTAATCCAGGAACAAGTGCCCTGCGAAACGGATGATCTGAAATTCAATTTCCGTATTGGCTGTGCGACAGGATGGACATTCTACCGTGCCAACCTGAAAGCAGTTTTGGAAGGAGGCATGGACCTGAGAAACAAAAACCCGGACATCGAAACACCAAACGACTGAGCAGGCCTCAGACTTTACGACCTTGCTTTGCAAAATAAAACCTGTCAACAAGCAGCATACAAAGCGCTAAACTACACGCAATACAATTCCAATAGAAATACCTGAAATCCGTATCGCAGGGGAATATAAAATAGGTTGGCAAAATGTAGAGTATGCCCGATAATACAAGTGCTTTATAAGTGACGCTGCACGCCAGGTTTCTGAATTTGCCTATAAATGCCAAAAGCAAAAGATTTAGAAGCAACCAGAACCAAGGCTTCATATAGGGCATGCCTCTTTGCACTTCAATAGGTGTAAGGAAAATGTGCGAGAGAATATTGGGACGAAATGAAATGCCTAAGGCATTGGGTACCGGGTATATCGCTGCAAATAAGTTGTTGAACACATTGCCCCTGTCTTTTATTCTTAAATAATATAAGAAACCATCTGTCCTGTTCTGAAAATAAACAGCAGGATAGGTCAGGATACTTTTTTTCCATGCTTCCTGTAATATCCTTACAGTACTGTCATCTTCAAAATAGTATATTTCAGAGTCATTTTTCCCTACCCATAAATGATCGAAGCTGGCAGGATGATAGCCCTTGCGCAAAACCGCTGTATCAAAATTGGAACTGCTAAATAAAAATGAAGGATAGAGACTGATACCTGTCCTGGCGTAAATACCGGTTATGTCGTGCAGATATAATTTGGTCTGGGGCCAGGTCTTTTCGGCTTTAACAACATCATAATCAAAATACCAGTGCCCGGCGCCTATAATAACCCAACAAAAAATAGCACTTACCAGTCGGATGTATTTGCTCCTGTTCTTAAAAATGATCCAGCTTAATAAATAACAAAGAGCAATAGAACCGGGCAAGGCATTAATGCGCACCCAGGAGCCATAAGCAATAAGCAAAAAACAAATAAGAATTTCAGTACTTGACAATTTTTTATTCAATGAGCCAGCCCTGAAAATGATGGCCACCGCAAGCAACCAGCTAAATACCATCTGGGTATCTTTGATAATATATGCTGCAAAATTTTGTACAAAGGGAGCTAAACTAAACAGCAGGACAAGGACATACCACAATTTGCTTTTTACAGCATTGAGCAGTAAATAAATACTTGTCCATAAAAGGCCTAATTGAAATACAAGTATGAGTAAAGTACCCGGATAAATCCAGATAAATGCGTGCCATATCACTGCCATGATCGGGGAATGCCAATCATTATACTGCCCGGCAAGCGCCTGGCTGTACTGGTCAAAACTATCGGGAGAAAGAAAACCCGGGTAATAAGCAATAAAATTCAATATAAAACCAATGATACAGACAATAGCCTGCCATTTATTTATATTAAGTGATCGTAAAAATTTCATAATATGCTGATACCCGGATCAATAGGTCCATAAAAAATATTACTTTTCAGGCATCAATCATGGGCAAACAAAAGTATAAAAATTACGTCTCAGAAATTGACTTAAAAATAAAGTCTGTAAATAGTGCCATTCCGCATCAACGTTTATTACATAAAGATGGTTTCTCTTTTTCCGTCAGGCCCCTGGACGAACAGCTTATTATATGGGACCATATATGGAAACATTCAGATAATTACAGGACACAAATACAAGCTTTCTTTTTTATTGAAAATTACTTGGGGAAAAGAGAGCTTTATGGGACAA
>CAIYVS010000644.1 GCA_903929655.1 uncultured Bacteroidota bacterium
CGCACCGCAAAATTCACATCATTTACAGTATTGCCGACATTATTTATTTCTTATTTGTGGCATTTCCCAAACATTATTGTAAATATGATTGCGGGTATTGGTTGCATTTTTATTGTCATCACATTATCTAAACTGCTTACGTTTTTAAAATCCATAAAAGAACAGATAAAGTCTATACCAAAATTTACCAGGAATATTGGGATGCTCTCATTTATTGCGTTTACCCTGAAATCAGTTTTACAAATGGGCACCATGATTCCCAAATTGGGAATTTTGGTATTTGGCGACAGAACTATTATTATAGGTTACCTCCATCTTGTTTTACTCGGATTTGTGTCCCTATATATTCTAGCACATTACTTGTATAGCAATGTGCTGAAACTGACAAACAGGCTAACACAAATTGCAGTAATAGTATTTGTCGCTGCGGTGATCACAAATGAAGTAATACTGATGGTACAGGGCTTTGGCAACATATTGATGCTAAGCAATAGCATGTATACCTGGCTGCTTTTCGGGGTAGCTATTTGGCTATTTTCGGGAGCAGTATTAATATTTGCCTCCCGTATAAAAAGTAGAAATACAGATTTATCACAACCGATATAAATCTGTCAAAAAAAACATTTTTTCACAATATAATTATATCAAGTACAATGAACCAGCATGCATATATTGACGTTACGAAACTTGAGCCGAAACTTAAACACCCAACGATTTTCGACGCTTTCGACCATTTAAAAGAAGGTGAATCAGTGCTGATACACAACGATCATGACCCCAAACCCGTATATTATCAATTGCTGGCTGAAAAAGGAAATGTTTTTATCTGGATGTATCATGCTAAAGGCCCTAAGGTTTGGGAAGTTGAAATAAAAAAGACATCATTAAAAATAAAAAAAGAGACAATCGGAGAACTGGCTGCAAAAGACATGAGAAAAGCAGAAGTTTTTAAAAGAAACGGGATTGATTTTTGCTGCGGAGGAAAGAAAACTGTTGAGGAAGCCTGCGTAGAAAAAGGGTTGGATGCCTTGAGAGTACATGAAGAGTTGGAACGGGCTTCGCAAGTAAATTCTGTTTCACAACATGATTACAATTCATGGAATCTCTCCTTCCTTTCTGACTACATAGTTAACGTGCATCATGGATATATACACAAAAATGCTCCTTTATTAAAAGAAATGAGCAAAGCAGTAGCAGAACATCACGGAAAGACAAATCCCGAGTTGGAAGTGATACGAGATAAAGTTGATGAGATTGTAGCAGAACTGAATGCCCATATGAAAAAAGAAGAAAGAATTCTTTTCCCTTATATCAAAGAGTTGGAAAACAGAGTTAGTGACGATGCATCACATGGTTTTAATTCTGTAATGCAGCCTATTGCTGTAATGGAAAATGACCACGAAATAGTTGGATCATTATTAAAAGAGATGAATGAGATCAGTAATAATTTCAGCGCTCCGGCTAATGCCTGCAACAGTTTTAAGTTCCTGTATCATAAACTTGCCGAATTTGAAGATGACTTGCATCTGCACATACATCTTGAAAACAATATACTGTTTCCTAAAGCGGTAATATTAGAGCAGAATTAGAAAAATTGCAAGAATACATTTTGGGTTATAGGTCCTTCCGCTTAAATTTTCTAACTGACAGAAGCAAAGGAGCTATAACCCAGAATATCATAAAGGATATAGTATAGATGCTTCCGAATGCAGAACCTAAGAATTTTTTAAACAAGGCACCTGAATAACCCATCAACACTGCAACATCCAATTTCAACAATACAGTATTGGCTTCCAACCTGCCTACAAACCACCAAAGGCACAGCAGCAGCAATATCAGGGATTACAGCTACC
>CAIYVS010000645.1 GCA_903929655.1 uncultured Bacteroidota bacterium
AGCCGCTTGCAGACCCAGACCTTGTCAAAGCGTGCAATGTGGTCCAGAAAGCGCTGCAAGGCCGTGATACGACCGGGGCGGCCCAGCAAACGGCAGTGCATGCCGATGCTCATCATGGACGGCTGGTTCAGGCGGTCCGGATCACCCTCGGCATACAGCGTGTCAAAGCTGTCCTTGAGGTACTGGAAGAACGGGTCAGCGTATGAATAGCCTTGCGGCAGTGCAAAGCGCATGTCGTTGCAATCCAGTGTGTAGGGTACGATGAGCTGCGGCACGATGCTCCCGTCGGTCTTGCGCACCTTCATCCAGAACGGCAGGTCCTCGCCGTAGTAATCGCTGTGATATTCGCTGGGGCGTGGGCCTGTAACATAAGTTACGTTCCCGTTATGATAAGTATTGTGGATGATCTCCGTATGGCGGATAATATTGCCGTTTTCCCTCGGACCATTCCAATACCTGTAATAATGCGGGTTATACAAATAGCCCGGCGATATGAACACCCACCAGTCATCAGGGCAGGAATAGTCACCAAAACCTGCACCGAATTCAAAGCCCGGACCTAAAGGCGCCCAGCCATAATATCCTCCGCCGTTGCGCCAGCTTACCCATGCCGGCCCCCAAACATTACCCGGTATCCATACCCAGCCATAATAAGGATTATAAGTCCAGCGGCCGTAGTGAAATGCAGCCCATCCCCACGGATAGTCCGATACCCAGGTATTACCATATTCTGTCATTACCCAATACCCGCCCGAATAATAAGGGCGAAAACCTGGCTCAGCATTAGGCACCCATACGTCTCCATACTCAGGGTCCTGCACCCATTGGCCATATGCAGATAAGTCATCATAGAAAGTCTGGTAACTTGGGGCACCATCATTTCCATAAACATCATCATACTGAGCATATGCTTTTTGTCCCGAAAGCCCCAGCACCATAACAATAGTAAAAGCCAGGACATTAAAAAATTGCTTCGATCGTGTTTTCATATATTTTTTTTATAACCCTTTATTTACAAGGCATATACTTACCTTACTGCAAATCAAAGGTCGGATTTTCCCAAAAGTATGTTAATGATTATAATCAGAGTCTTTTTTAATCGGCCCTAAAAATAAGAATAAATTGTTTTTTATTCTCTTATTTGCTTTTTTTAAAACAATAATTACTGTTTTAATATGGCTTCACAGCCATTCTTAACACGCCCATACTAAAGAATCATTCTAAAAACTTGTATAAAAAACAGAAAACAATATCTTTACATACAAAATACAGAATATTATGAGTCGTTTGAATAGCTTACTGCTGCTGTTAATAGGTGCTTCCACTTTGTTTACCGCATGCACTAAGAGTGTAAATACTATGACACCCGCAGGTCAGATAGATGCTGTTATTACAGGCAACCAATGGGTATCGGGCGGAACCTGGACTTCAACCGGTGCACAAGCCGTATCATTTTATGCACAGGCACCTGCAGGTTATACAAAAACCCTCTTAATTGCCGCTACCCAAACTTCCGGCACCTCTATACACGGAGCTATACTTTTAACTATTACGAACTACCAGGATACCGCGGGCAGTTTTAATATAGACAACTCAACTAACCTTGCAGAATACCTCACTACAAGCCCCGATACCGTTGTGCACCAGAGTCTTTACGGTAATGTTACCATTACGAAGGGTACCGATAAAAACGTTTATGGCTATTTTTCCTTTACTTGTAAAGATTCTGCCAAAGTCACCAATGGAACATTTAATTTGAATATCCAGGCAAAATAAAGTCAGGCACAAGCTTTTAATATTAAAAACCACTCCGCAAGAGTGGTTTTTTTCATTTCATCAGAATAGGATACTTTTACAAAACTCAAATATTATAGAAATGAAGAAAACGATCGTTCTTTTATGTATTGCCACTGCTACCCTATTGTTTGCCTGCAAAAAAAGCGACAGCTCATCATCCACAACTTCTCCTTCCATGACTGCTACCATAAACGGGACTGCATTTACTGCGAACATTCTCAGCGATAATACCGCATGGTCCGGATCAAGCGATACCACGCTTTTTATTACAGGCATGGATTCTGTAAGCGGGCATGAAATAACTTTGGGCGTATTAAAATACCAGAAGCTCACAGGCACCTTCACTATAGGCGGCAGCAACCCTACTGCGTCTGCCGTTTATTATAAAAATGGTCTTTCCAGCTTCTTCAGCGATGGCTCTACAGGACAAGTGGTAATTACACAGATAAGCCCTGCAATAAAAGGCACCTTTTATTTTACCACTTACGATACCACTACCATAGCCAGCGGGGCTTTTACTGCAACTAGTTTATAAACTAAAACATACAACATATGGCCTGGGAAGAAAAAAACAATACGCTGTATCAAAGCTTCACATTCCGTGATTTCTCCGAAGCTTTTGCTTTCATGACCCGCATAGCCATGCTGGCCGAAAAACAAGACCATCACCCGGCATGGAAAAATACCTGGAACATAGTGGAGATATGGCTCAACACACATAGCGCAGGCGACATCATTACAGACAAAGACCGCAAACTGGCCGCAGATATTGATAAACTGCTACTTAAATAATATAACGATTTGTTATTAACAGGCATTTTTAAAATATAAAAAATGAAAACTCTACTTTTGTATTTAAGGATTCCACATACACTCCCTTTACCGGGCAACAAGAGTCTGAAAAAAATACCTGTATGAAAATATTTGTAGTAAGCTTAAAAAGAGCTACAGAAAGAAGGAAACGAATAACAGAGCATCTGGACGCAAGAAATATTTCTTACGACCTCTACGATGCAGTAGACGGCACCCTTCTTACCGATGACGATATGAACACACTGTGCGATATGGAAGTGGTTCGTAAAAACAGCACATGGCTCACCAAAGGCATGATAGGCGCATGCCTTTCCCACTACAGGATATATAAAAAAATAATCGACCAGAAACTCCCTTACGCCTGCATAATAGAAGACGATGTGGAAATTGACGAAAATTTTTCTCTGGTCCTCGATAAACTGGAACAGATCATCAGCGAGCGGAAATTTGTTTTGATGCACTACACCTCCTGGAAAAACATGGAACTGATCCCCATTAAAAGAGAACTGTATAGAGATTACAGCCTCTACCAGATGGGCAACCTCCAGGGCCTCAACTCTGCAGCATGTTATGTATTAAGCAACGATACCGCCAGCAAGCTGGTAGACCTTGTGCTACCCATACGCATGGGCCCCGATAGCTGGACCGATTTTGCACAAGGGGGCGCCATGCCCGCTATATATGCCATTTACCCCAAGCCCGCTACCATTGTGTACGCAAAAAGCACCATAGACTATATAGAAACCAAAAGCTTTGCCTGGTACATTTCTAATTTTGTGAACGACTATAAAATATTCCCCCTTTACCAATTTTTAAAACACCGCAGGAAACGTCTTTACAATAAGATGAACAATATCCAGATAGTAGGATAAACTGTTTGTTTATTTTTTCTTTGCCTTCTTCGATCCTTTGCTTTGCTGTTAAAAGCCAAAGCCAGTTTCACCCAATACGCCAGTTCCTTTTTGCTTTTCACTGCATCCCCGCTTACATACATAAAATCCTTCATCACCCTCCCCCGCATCACCACCTCGCTGCAACCATTTTGCTCCACAGCCACATCATGCATATCTGCGCCAATACGACACATCAGGTTTTCCCCGCTCACACTCACGCACATTTTACCATTCACCATAAAAGTCACACCACGAAACATTTTCTTCTCCTCCACATCTGGCAGCTCAGCCAGCATTTCCCTCAGCCTGTCGGCAAGTTTTTCGTTGTAGGCCATAAAATTGTGTTTGTAACCTAAAAATAAAGGAAAATTCATTCGCAACACCGGTTTTACACTAACAAAATCTTCTCTCTAACTTTATACGTATATACCCACATATGGCCAGACAAACATCCCTCATACTATTCTTACTCCTGCTTACAATTTCCGGCAATGCCCAAAACAAACCCTTTGCATTAATAGAACTCTTCACCTCAGAAGGCTGTTCCTCATGCCCCAAAGCAGATGAAGTAGTATCGCAACTAAAAGACGATTATAAAGGCAAGGTATTTGTCCTTGGCTTTCATGTGGACTACTGGAACCGCCTGGGCTGGAAAGATATTTACAGCAGCAAAGACTACTCCAATCGCCAGCAGGCCTATGCCGCCGCCCTGAAACTGGAATCTGTCTATACTCCGCAAGTCATTGTAAATGGCAGGCAGGAGCTCGTAGGTTCCGACAAAACAAAACTATATACCTTAACAGCACAAGCCCTTAAAAATAAAGCCGCTTCATCCATCACACTGTCTGCCCGGCATACAGGTGCTAATAAAGTACTCGTCTCCTATACCCTTCCCAACACCACAAACGAAAACCTCAACATAGCACTGGTACAATCCAATGCAAGCAGCGATGTAAAAAAAGGAGAAAATGCAGGCAGAAAATTACGACATGTCAATATCGTCCGTGCATTTAAAACAATAGATATAACTAAAAGCTCAGGCGAACTCTCTTTAGAACTCCCTGCAAATTTGTCCTACCGCGATTGTACCGTCATAGCATTTATCCAAAAAAGCAACATGGAAATTGTTGCAGCCAGCGAATCTGCGATTGAATAATAATACCAGTTAAATACCTAAACTAAGCACAGCAGATTGCTAAGACACAGTAACCCCAGCTTTCAAGCTGGGGAAAAAGAGCATAAATATTCCGGCTTTAGCCATGACCAATTTAGATGTTCAGATATAAGCCCGCAAAAAGATATAAATAGACTGATTTCAACTAATACAAAGTAAACACTTGCCACTTATTTGCCCTGCCTACAATATATTAATAAAAGGTCTATAAAAAATAGATAGCTTTATGTCCCTTTTATTAGATGTGGTTCGTTATTAGCATACAAAACATCATTATTAATCTTTAAATTTTAAACAAAATGGAAAAATTTATCTTTTTATTCAGGGGCGGTGAAAACCATGCTTACAATGCACAAGATTCAAAAGAGGCAATCGATAATATGCAGGCATGGATGAACTGGATGGGAGAACTTGCGCAAAAAGGGATTCTGGTTGGCGCAGAACCTTTACAGCCTACGGGCAAGCAGGTAATTGGCACAAAAAAAGTAATCACAGACGGGCCTTATACCGAAGCAAAAGAACATGTAGGCGGCTATCTTATTGTGAATGCGAAAGACATTGATGAGGCAGTTGAAATTTCAAAGGGATGCCCAGTACTCAGCGAAAATGGCAAAGTGGAAGTAAGGCCCATTCAGAAAATGGAAATGCCTAAATAAAGATTTAGATCGGCTAAACATGGTTGATGTTGTAACAAAGATCGAGATCAAATGTGCCTTGGACAAAGTTTCAGAATACGCTTCTGATCCTGACAATGCCCCCAAATGGTATGTGAACATTAAATCTGTGGAATGGAAAACAGCCAAACCATTAAAGGTAGGTTCGCAAATTGCATTCAAAGCGCAATTTTTGGGCAAACAACTAGCCTATATTTATGAAATTGCAGAACTTATTTCCGGGCAAAAACTTGTTATGCGTACCGCTGATGGCCCTTTCCCTATGGAAACTACTTATAGCTGGGAAGCCATCACTGATACCACAACCCTGATGACATTACGCAACCGGGGCGAGCCCGCAGGGTTTTCAAAATTATTTGCCCCTTTTATGTCTTTTGCTATGAAAAGAGCCAACAGCAAAGACCTGGAACGGATAAAATATCTATTGGAAAATGCCTGAGCCCTAATAGCTTACAGAATATAGAAAGTATTTTGGCGGAGTTTCTTCTTCAGGTTTGCATGGCTGCTTCTTCGCCGAAAACTTGAAACCGATAGTTATGCTTGTAAAGGTTTACTTTTGCATAGCAATAAGCTGTAACAAGATGACACATACAATGCGTAAAAATAAACTCCGGCGTATTACTTTATTGGCTGCTCTTGTTTTAGTTATTACAGCCATACTAACGGTTCTTTTTCGTTATTTAGGTTTTATGTTAGCCGCAAAAATATCGTTTATCCTTTTCCTCATCTTTGTACCCATCTGTTTCGTACCCATGTTCATCAGGACAATAAATAACGAACAATAGGGAGCACTATTATTAATAAATAATAGATAATATTTCATGCTTACATTTATCCAAAAACGTATGCTGATTGAAAGAACAGATAAAGAAGTCATTATCAGGCTGTCTGTTTCGGTTGATACCGGAGATTTGCATAATTTTCTCAATTTCTCCTGGTATAAAGAAATTACTTCAAAATTTAAAATGCCCAAAAAGAAGTTGACAAGCCGGCTAAAGAGGTAAATAAAAGGGGCTAAAAGTTCACAAAAGAATGTTACAAAAAAGAAAAAGCCACATTCTGCATTTATATTTACTATATGGACATTTCAGAAAATAGCCCTAATTTTGATATAACAAGAGTAAAACATGAATTACAAGATCTCATTCAGGGAAATGGCGGAGAAAAGCAGGAAAACATTATCCAAACAATCGCCGGTTACATTAGAAGAAGCAAAACAACAGGTTCAGCAACTCAAAAAATCGAGTACACAAAAGAACAAGAAACAACGGACCTGATTTCTTTTATACATGACAATGACCTTTGGTATAGGCAGGAAATAAAAGAAGATCATAAAATCGGGG
>CAIYVS010000646.1 GCA_903929655.1 uncultured Bacteroidota bacterium
ATAGTTGATATTATTATTTGCAAGTTTGGTGTTTTAATAATTGTTGGGATGTTTGTTGGCATCGTATTAGGATGGTAATTCCCGCTGATGCTTATACCTGTTGTTGTGTTTTTAGTACATTCATAGTCTGCCCCTATCCTTACGCTGGTGTTAGAAAAAGTTTCCTTGGGCTGTGAATGCATGTAATTAGTGCCGGTGATCTTTCCCGTAGTTGAATCCAAGTAACGATCTGTTTGAGTCCAATCAGCGAATCCTGTAGCCACTACATAATGGGTATTGGTATACAATCTCAGTTTATTCCTGTAATAATTCAACTGAAAGCTACCCCAGTTCCCGGCATATATTCCCTGGCTATAAGTCATTGAAGCCATTCCGTTCCAGCCCTGCTTCCTGCTTTTTTTAGTCCTGATATTAATGATGCCTGAATTGCCTTCTGCATCATATTTCGCGGAAGGTTGGCTTATCAATTCCAGTTGTGCCACTTCATCCTGGCTCATATTCTTCAGGTAATCAGCTAGGTCATCTGCGCTCAAATAGGTAGGCCTGTCATCTATCAGAACAAGCACCCCTCCTTTTCCATGCATAGATATATTGCCTTTGTCGTCTACCTGCACACCGGGCGATTTCTTTAATAGCTCTAAAACATTGCCTGTATTAGTTATAGAATTCTCCACATTCACAACTATTTTCCCCATGCCTAATTCAATAAAAGGTTTCTTTGCACTTATGCTTACTTCCTTCAGGATGGTACTACTTTTTTGCATCACTATGCCTACCTCTTTGTTGTTATCCATTTTGATAGTGATATTTTGTTTCAGGTTCTCATATCCCAGGGCTGTAATGGCAAGTACATAATTCCCCGGTTCCATAGTCTTAATAATAAAACTACCATCGTCTTCAACCAGTTCTGATTTTATCCAGGACGAATCTGTGGCTTTTAATAATGATACTGTTGCGGCTATAACCGATGAACCCAAATTGTCTTTTACTTTTCCTTTAATGGTTATCTCCTGGGAGAAGGCATTGTTTACTAAAAAGCACAAAAAAGTAAATGCCTGTAAAAGGATAATTTTTCGCATAGTGGGTTTTTTAAGATGTAGGACATGAATAAAGATAGACATCAAAAAAGATAGTCGTGTTAGGGCAGTAGGGCTATTTGACAGAATTTTAACTTTTTGCCGTATATGTACAGCCTAATATGCTCTGTTTATGACATAATTCACCAGTTCTTCCATAGCCTGGCGAGCGGGTGTGTCAGGGTATTTGTGCAAGAGCTCAATGGCTTCAGCCTGGTAAGCTTTCATTTTTTGGGTAGCATATTCAATACCGCCAGATCGTTTTACGATGTCAATAACCTCATTTACTTTTTGTCTGTCGGTGTTTTGGTTTTTTACTATATAAATGATCTTGCGGCGGGTTTCTTTGTCGCTGTTATTGAGAGTGTAGATCAAAGGAAGGGTCATTTTCTTCTCTTTGATATCTATGCCGGTAGGTTTGCCTATGTTAGCTTCGCCATAATCAAAAAGGTCGTCCTTTATCTGGAAAGCGATGCCTACTTTTTCTCCAAATAGCCTGAAGTATTCTGCAATTTCAGGATCGGAGGTGGCGGAATAGGCACCGGCAGAGCATGCGGCGGATAGTAATGAAGCAGTTTTGGCACGGATGATCTCGAAATAGATATCTTCTTTTATATCCAGCTTTCGGGCTTTTTCCATTTGCAGTAATTCGCCTTCACTCATCTCTTTTACGGCGCGGGATGTGATCTGGAGGATGTTATAATCGCCATTTTCTATAGAAAGCAAGAGGCCTTTTGAAAGCAGGTAATCGCCTACAAGCACCGCTATCTTGTTTTTCCACAATGCATTGATCGAGAAAAAATTTCTCCGCAGATTGGCGTTATCTACTACATCATCATGAACGAGGGTTGCTGTATGGAGCAGCTCGATAAGGGATGCTGCGCGATAGGTTGCATCATTTATGCCGGAAGCAATATGTGCTGAAAGGAAGACGAACATTGGGCGCATTTGCTTGCCTTTTCGCTTTATAATAAAGCGCATGATCCTGTCTAACAAAGGATTACTGCCTTTTACGCTTTCAGCAAATTTCTTTTCGAACAATGCCAGTTCCTTACCTATTACCTCGTTTACTATTCGCATCGTGGGTATTATCAACAAAAAACAAAGAAAAGCAAAAGTCCTAATAAGCAGTTAATAAGAATGTATTTTCATGAAATATAATTAATAAACATCATTACAGGATTGTTTGAAAACCCGTATTTATAAGACCTGATGGGCATACTAAGGCCGTAAATTTATCGTTTTATATAAAATTGCCTTAACTTAGCGGCCCTCTATATAATATAATCTGTTATGGTCAACAAAATATGTCTTTTACTGGTGGTAATATGCCTTTTGTCAGGCATACAGCAGGCATCAGGGCAGGAGAGTCCTCCACCAGATACCAGCCAGCATAATCCGGCACAATGGTCGTCGCGCGATATGACTTACCGGGGCCAGAACTATGATGTGCTTGATACTGCTTTTATCCCCAAAAACAGGATGGCACAGCAGAAGAAATTTATGAACCACCAGTACTTTTTTCCTGCAAAGCCACGAAGCATGTGGGAAGTGGGCCTGGGTTTCGGGCAGTTCAATGTACTGGGTGATGTGCCTTCATTAAATTTCTGGCAAAAAGGTGGTTACGGGATGCACCTGGATGTACGCAAATCACTTGGGTATAGTTTCTCTTTGCGCATGCAGTATGTGTATGGAATAGGTAAGGGACTTGACTGGCAAACTTCCTACAATTATGCCAACAATCCTGCATGGACCTATGCCGGATATTACCCTGCAGGCAACGCACAAGGTGTAAAGCCTACGGCTATTGTGAATAATTACAGGATGGAATCTCACCAACTGAACCTGGACATGATAGTGAATATTAACAACATTAAGTTTCACCGTGCCCGGACAATGATTACCTTCTATGCTTTTGCAGGCATCGGGGCATTTGCTTATAATACGAGGGTAAATACGAAAGATGCAAATGGCGATCCGTATAATTTTGTTGCGATTATAGGAAATACACCACAAACCTATGCAAACCGCAACCAGATACGTAAGGCTTTGCAGGCTGCTATGACCAGCAATTACGATTCGCCTGCTGATAATACACTCGCTACTTCTCCCAGCATTTTTGGCAATAAAAAGCTTGACTGGTGCCCCAGCCTGGGATTAGGTGCACAATACAAGATCAATAACCGCATCAATATACAGATAGAGGACCGTTTTTCTATACCAAGCGGTGATGACCTGCTGGATGGTAAACGCTGGGCTGAAAGCTCTACTCCTATTCTTACCCCCAATAGCGACTACCTGAATTATCTTTCTGTTGGCATCAATTTCAATTTGGGCAACAAGAAGAAGAATGTAGAACCTCTTTACTGGCTGAACCCGCTGGAATATGCGTATAATGAAATGAATTATCCACGCCATATGATTCTCCCTGACCCGGTATTACCTGATTCGGACGGGGATGGGGTGGCCGACCAGTTTGATAAATGTCCAGGAACCCCTCCGGGTGTTTCTGTTGATGCGCATGGTTGCCCGATGGATACTGATGGTGATGGCGTACCTGATTACCGAGACAAGCAATTGATAACACCTACGGAATGCCAGCCGGTGGATGCTGATGGTGTTGGTCATTGCCCATGCCCTGAGGGTTGTAATCCGGCCCAACAGGCAAGTTGCGGTAATATCAGTTCGGGCATTGTGAACTTCCCGCCTAATTCTGCAAGTATTGGTGCTGCTATGCAAGCCCAGCTGGCTACACTGGCTGCGCAAATGCAGGCAAACCCAACTTGTAAGGTAGTAATTACAGGCGCAGGTAATGGCAACAAAATAGAACAACAACGTTCATGGGACAGGGTGAATGCAATCATCCAATACATGAACGAAAGGAATGGCATCAGCCGTAATCGTTTCATCTTCCAGTATGGCCAATCCGGCAATGCTGAAAGGGTTACTTACCGCTCTGCAATGCCTGGTGAAGAAGGCCCCAGCGGACCGCCAGCACCTCCGTTCCCTAACCTGATGCAGAAAGATAAATAAGGTTTTTCATAGATGATTTTGAAGCCCTCTTCTTAAGACGAAGGGGGCTTTTTCTTTTGCTACTCTGACTAAAGCGGATTTGACAAAAGTTTAAAAATGTCTAATCAGCCTGGAATTGTCGATGATTTCTACAGCATTTTTTTATAGTATTTCAGGAGGCCTTGTATGGGGCTTGCTTCTATTTTTCCCAACTCAAGCTCATACTGGTTGCAGAGGTTGAGGAGCACATCCTGGAAGCCGAAAGCTACTGCACCTGCGAAGTAGAGGGGCATATTCCAGCTTTGGCGGTATTTGAGGATATGGTGATGAAAGAAGTCGTTGAGGCAATCTTCTATTATATTCTCTACCATGAAATGCCCCCTGTTATCGACCAGGAGCTGGACGAATGTGGAGAGGTAGCGGTTGGGGAATGGGTCGGAATAGAGGCGGTTAAGGATCTCGTCTATATTATTCCCATATTTCTGTTCGAATACCATTCGCAGTTCGGTATCGAAAGTACCATAGGCGTAGTATTGTAAAACCCGCTTGCCGAGGTGATTGCCGGAGCCTTCATCGCCGGCTATGTAGCCGAGGGATGGTTTTTGCTCCTGTATCTTTTTGCCATTATAATAGCAGGCGTTGCTGCCTGTGCCCAGGATACATACTATTCCCTTTTTATCGTTGCAGAGGGAACGGGCCGCTGCCATCATATCGCTTTGTACTTCAATGTTTTTTACATGAAAATATTTTTGCAATACTTGCTTCAGTTCCTTTTGTTTGCTTTTACTGCCTGCCCCTGCGCCGTAGTAGGAGACCATAGTGGGATCATATACGGATTTATCCCAGGGCAACTCATTACTAAGGAGTTTGGTTATTTCATCATTGCTTTGCAGGCGGGGGTTGATACCTGAGGTACGGAAAAATACGGGCTTTTTACCTTTTTTAAGTATGCACCAGTCTGTTTTGGTAGAACCGCTTTCTGCAATGAGAATGGAAGACATGATATAAATGTAATTAATAAGTGGATAGGTAGGTTGTTAAATCTGAGGAAATTTTTTATTCACGACATTTTGAGTTTTCAGAGATGTACATGAGAGAATTTCCGCTTTCCATTTGCCGGAATTTTTTCCGCTTTTTTGTTGTTTTTATTAGCTTAATATTGTTTATTGTATTGATTGTCAATTATTTGAAATCATTTTTCCTACTAAAATATTTTTTCCGCTTTTCTTCCTGTTAGGGGCATTTGGCTTCCGTTTTGGACTGTTTGGGTATCTTTTTTGGAGCTTTGGTTTCCTGTTTTTACTAGGG